>DAIOUH010000158.1:0-4063 GCA_036751585.1 Prevotella sp.
TCGTGAACTTCATCGGAGTGCCTCTTGCCGGACTTGACTCTTACACTGACTTCGCTACCAACGCCGCTGGCGCGAGTGCTGACAGCTTCATGATGAATTCGCTCATGGAGAGTGCCAAGACCCCCCCTTACTATCTTTTCGCCGCGGGTGTCATCATGATTGTCGCCATGGCTACATCCAAGAAAGCACGCAACGTCATCAAGACTTCGGTGGACCTCTCCCGTCAGGATGAGGGCGACGAGATGTTTGGTTCGAGCCGTGCCGCGCGTGCCATCGTGCGCTTCGTGCAGCAGATGGTGGAGAGCGTAGCCCATGTAGTGCCAGTGTCGGTGCGTCAATGGATCAACTCCCGTTTCGACACGTCGGTCATGCCTGTCGATGACAACGAGAAAGGCGAGGGAGCGGCTTTCGACATCGTGCGTGCCGCTGTCAACTTGGTCATTGCCTCAATGCTCATCACTTTCGGTACCAACCACAAGTTGCCATTGTCAACAACCTATGTCACCTTCATGGTGGCCATGGGTTCGAGCCTTGCCGACCGCGCGTGGAGCCGTGAGAGTGCCGTCTTCCGCGTCACGGGCGTGCTGAGCGTCATCGGTGGTTGGTTCATCACCGCAGGCGTGGCGTTCCTCACTTGCGCCGTTGTCGCCCTCTGTATGTGGTATGGCGGATTCCTGGTACAGTTCCTGTTTATCGCCCTCGTGGTGTTCATGCTTTGGAGAAGCAATCGCCAGTACAACAAGAAGCGTGAGCAGACAAAGAGCGAGGACGACAGCTTCCGCCTGATGATGCGCACTCGCGACAAGGAAATAGTGTGGGAGATGCTTTGCAAGCATGTGCGCGACACCCAGACCAAGACTTGCAGGTACGTCTTGGAGCAATACAACAACCTGCTCGATGGTTTCAACTCGCAAAAGGTCAGTGGTTTGCGTAAGACGGAATCGGGCCTGCGCAAGCGTCTCGACTTGCTGAAGAAGTTGCGCCGGCAGGAGCTCCTTGGCCTGAAGCGCTCGCCATTGGAGATTGCCGCCGAGAAGAACACGTGGTTCCATATAGGCGTGAACAGCGACCAGCAATACATCTACACCCTTCGCCGTATGCTCGCGCCAGTGAAGGAGCACGTGGACAACAACTTCAACCCCGTGCCTGAGGAGTATATCAAGGAGTATGAGCCGGTGAGAAACTCTGTCAACGACTTGATGAAGATGACCTGCGACGAGATAGAGACCAACCGCTACGACCAGTATCGCAGCATCCTTGCCGAGGCTGACGCTTGCAAGGACCAGCTCTCCGTGATACGCAAGGTGCACCTCAACCGCATACAAACGGCTGCCGACAACAAGAACCTGCAAGTGGACATGGTTTATCTCAATATCTTGCAGGAGACGCAACAGCTTCTCAGCGTCATGCGTCACCAGTTGCGCTCCGCCAAGAAATTCATGGAAAACTAATTCTGCCAAAGTTCAATAGGTATTAACATCGTGGAGTGGAAGTCGTCATAATAAGTCGGCTTCCACTTTTTTTCGTGTTTTTCTCTCGTGTTAGTCATTATTTCGCTAACTTTGTCAATGTATAACAACGCTACTGCAATATGAAGATTCAGACAGGTAAGATGCCCTTCAAGGGCTTTCATACATTCTACCGCATAGTGGGCGATGACACGGCAAACCCTCCTTTGTTACTTCTGCATGGTGGTCCTGGCTCCACCCACAACTATTTTGAGGTGCTCGACAGCCTTGCCGAGCTCACCCATCGACAGGTCATCTCCTACGACCAGATTGGCTGTGGCGAGAGCTTCGTGGAAGGTCATCCCGAGTTGTGGACGCTGCAAACTTGGATGGACGAGCTCGATGCCCTTCGCGCTTGGCTGCATCTCGACAAGGTCCACTTGCTTGGGCAGTCGTGGGGCGGCATGCTCATCATTGCCTACCTCGTGGATCGCGCCCCTAAGGGAATAGTCTCAGCCATACTTTCCAGCACTTTGTCTTCCAGTGCGTTGTGGAGCCACGAGCAGCACCGCCTTATCTCGTTCATGCCACTGGAAGAGCAAGAGGCGATAGCCAAGGCGACAAAATCGGGACATTTCGACGCGCCCGAATATCTGAAAGCCAACGACCACTATACCGCTTTGCATGCTTGCGAGATAACGGCAGACAGTCCTGAGTGCTTGCGAAGGAAGAAGCGGTTTGGCACAGAGTCGTATATCGTGGCCTGGGGACCAAACGAGTACACGCCCACGGGCACGCTCAAGGATTTCGATTACACCTCCAGGCTCAACACCATTCATACCCCCACTCTTGTCATAAGCGGCACCAACGATGAGTGTACGCCGTTGATAGCCAAGACAATGCATGACGGTATAGCCAATTCTGAATGGGCGTTACTCGATGGCGCGCGCCACATGACATTCATAGACCAAACCGATAAATATATTAATCTGTTGGCAGATTGGCTCAAGAAAACAGATGCTTAACGGTAGCGGAAACGCGCCACGGACAAGATGTAACCTCATTGTAACATTGGTGAAACGCGTATGTAAAGCGGATTTTGTTATTTTGCAACATCATTTATACGAATATAGAAATACATATTGAAACTATTTGCAAAAGAACATGGACAAGGAAGAAGTGACACGCATTCTTGTCGTTGACGACGAGGAGGATCTTTGCGAGATCTTGAAGTTTAACCTTGAGGCAGAAGGCTACGAGGTGGACACCGCCAACTCTGGTGAGGAGGCTCTGGAGAAAGATGTCTCTAACTATCAACTTGTCTTGCTCGACGTGATGATGGGTGGCATGAGTGGCTTTGCCGTGGCTCGCCGCATGCGCGAAAATGTTCAGACGAAGCGAGTGCCCATAATATTCCTCACGGCAAAGGGCGCGGAGAGCGACAAGGTGACGGGTTTCAACCTTGGTGCCGATGATTACATATCCAAGCCGTTTTCCATTCGCGAGGTGTTGCTCCGCATACGTGCCGTGTTGCGCCGAACCCGCACGGGAAACAGCGACGTGGAGCTCGAAGAGCGCCACTCGCTTGAGTTCAAGGGACTTGTGGCAGACCTTGACCGCAAGACCGTGACGGTGGACGGCGAGGAAGTCGAGTTCACCAAGACCGAGTTTGGCATCCTCTGCACGCTGCTTGAGCATAAGGGTAGGGTGTTCTCGCGCCATGACCTCATCAGGAAGATATGGCCCATGGATGTCATCGTTTCCGACCGCACGGTGGATGTCAACATCACTCGCCTTCGCAAGAAGCTCGGCCCTTATGCGGAGAACTTGGTCACGAGGTTAGGCTTCGGCTACTATTTCGACGCATAGCCTTTTTCAGGCCATGCTTGTTGGGGCGGATAATCACACAACCGCCCTTTTATTATTTCCTCAGCATCAAGTCGTAGCTGTGCGTTTCATGTTGCTGTTTGTCTTGTGGTTATTTTATTGTTACTCCTCTTTCACAATCCATTCCCCTAACGTTCGTCTCGTGCTGTCATAGTTGACCCCTATCTTGTACAGCTTGCGTCCGTCGGCAGAGTAAGGCACGAGATAGCCTTTCTCATCGATTTGCTTTAGGGCGGCTTCGGCAGAACCATCAAATTTCAGCTCAAACACGAAGATAGAGTCGGGCATGTAGATTACTACGTCGGCGCGTCCGATTGCGCTGTCCTCCTCCACGCGCACGTAAGCCCCCATGAGGCTGAATATGAGATAGAAGATGGTCTGCACGTCGCGCTCCGACTTGTTCGACAAGCGGTTGCTGATGCTTGCAAGATAGGCGCGCATGCGCTCAAGTGCGGCGTTCACGTTGCCGTCGTATAGCAGTTCGAGGAAGTCGCCGAGGAAAGAGTCGTTGTCGCTGGTGATTGGCGAGAGGTAGTTGGGCGAGAGGCTGTGGAGCATGCCCAGGCGCACCTCGCGGTTGGGATAGTCGAGGGTGTAGCGGTTGAGTATGGGGTTGAACTTCTTTATCGTCAGGTAGCCGCTCTGATAGAGCAGCGGCAACGGCGACGTCATCTGCTCGGGCGACACGTCGAACTCGCTCACCGTGGTGCTGCGCCGCTCAAGGTCGG
>DAIOUH010000158.1:4163-5480 GCA_036751585.1 Prevotella sp.
GTCATGGAGATATTGTCGAGGTTGTTGAGCTCGCTGAAAATGCTCAGCTGCGAGAACTTCGTGATGCCCGTGATGAACACGAACTCTAAGTAAGGGTCGAGCATCTTCAGCGGACTGTAGAAGTTCTGCATGACAAGGCGCAGGTCGCGGAGGTTCTCCTTCTCGTGCACGACATCGAGCAGCGGTGCGTCGTACTCGTCGATGATGACGACGACCTTCTGTCCAGTCTGCTCATAGGCACGGCGCACAATACCTATAAGGCGGGTATTGGGCGATTTCTCGTTTTCTCTCTTGCCGTACTGGTCTTCGTATGGAGAAAGAATGAAGTCGAGGTAGTCTTTCAGTGAGTCCTTGTCCAAGTGTTTCGCGCCGCTCATGTCGAAATGGAGCACGGGATGCCTCACCCAATCCTTCTCATACTGGCTAATGGCAAGCCCCTCGAAGAGCTCCTTGCGCCCTTCGTAATAGGCGTGGAGCGTTGAGGCAAAGAGCGACTTGCCGAACCGTCTCGGACGGCTCAGAAAGACATACTTCATGCCCCTCTTTCTGAAGTCAGCAATATACTTTGTCTTATCAACATATATATAGTTGCCCTCTATGATGTTTTGGAAAGTCTGTATCCCTATCGGGTATCTTCTTATCTCCTCTTCCATAGCTCTATTCGTTTTATGCCGCTAAGTTACAAAATAAAATCATAACCGCTTTATAAATGAGGCGAAAGATATATGTTGTCGTTTGTGATAGACTATTTGCCTGTTGACAATAAGCTGACTTCGCATTGCCTATGTATGGCATTAACTGAGAATAAGTCTTTATTACTTCCTCAGCTTCAAGTCGTAGCTGTTGGCAGAGGCGGCTTCTTCCAGGTCATCGTTGACCATGCGGAGGACGCTGTCGCCCACGCTCACGAAATACAGCTCAGACCCATTCTTGCCTGTGCTCAGTTTCAAGCCTTTCTTCCCGTTTTTCGAGTAAGGCTCCACGGTGCCTTTCTCGTTGAACGAATCTTTCACTTTCGTGTCCGACTCCATGTAGTCCTCCTTCATGCTGTAGGCTTTTTTCTGTGCGTCCATGGCAATGCGGTAGCGTATGCCAGCGCAATCGGCGGCGGGCACGGTGCCCTCGTAGACGAGAGAATCGTTTGCGACTTTTGTCGTGTCATTGGTAACGGCAGTTGAGTCTGCGGCAGTGCTTGCCATCGGTTTGCAACTCTTGCCACAGCATCTCGCCATCATTGCGATAACGGCAATGGCCAATAATGCGTTTTTCATTTTGGAGCTCATCTTATAAGTTTTATTAAGTTGCTGCAAAGTTATG
>DAIOUH010000159.1:0-5430 GCA_036751585.1 Prevotella sp.
CGTTCACTTTCATGCGCGCCATGCAGGTGTCGTCTTCAGGGGTGGAGAGAAACTCCATGCCAAGCGTGCGGCTCAGTCCTTCTTGCGACTCGATTATTTTCTTTTGCTCTTCTATATTCATGGAATCTTTGTTTTTTACTGTCCTGCAAACTTACGATTATTTTCAGAAATCTCAAAGAAAAATAATTCCAATATTGCTTATCGACAAAGAATGGCATGGGACACATGACTAATATTTGTAGCAAATAATAGCAAAAAAGCACATATATGTTTTGCTGAATGGATAAAATGTCGTAGATTTGCGTATACCATTGTCATAAAGCATGATATAGCCAATGTCAATATTCAGTTTCTTTTTTGGCAACAACAAATCTTCTGATGGCGGCACAGAAGGTGATTACATTGCTCCAGCAAGACGCAATGCCAACAACTATGCTTTTATTGACGCAGAGATTGGCGTGAAAGACCATAAGGTGCACGACATTGGGGCCATACGATACGATGGTGCCGTGCTTCACAACGTGTCGAAGACATCACTTGCGGCATTTCTGCAAAATGTTGACTACGTGTGTGGGCACAACATCGTGCATCACGATGCCAAGTATCTCTTCGACGACGTGACAAACAAAAGGCAATGGAAACTTGTGGATACCCTATATATGTCTCCTTTGCTTTTTGCAGAACGTCCTTACCATAGGCTCTTGAAGGATGACAAACTAATAACCGAAGAGGTGAACAACCCTGTGAACGACTGTAAGAAAGCACGCAGCCTGTTGTTCGACGAGATTGCGCGATGGAATGAACTGCCAAGAGAGGAGCAGAGCATTTTTGCGACCTTACTGTACAAGGAAAGCGAATTTGAGGGGTTTCTTTCAATGGTCGACGCTTTCGGCCTAAGAATGCTACGCAATAGACAAGGCAAGCCTGAGGAAACCGACTATCCAATGCTTGAAGACCTAATAAAGAAACATTTTGCCGGACGTATTTGCAGCAACGCCGACATTATAACCATTGCCATGAAGCATCCATGCGCACTGGCATACGCGCTTGCTCTTGTCGACACGAGCGACCATAGGTCGGTCACGCCGGGATGGGTACTCTATAACTATCCCGAAGTGGAGCACATAATGATTTTGCTGCGTCAAAGACGATGCAACGGCGGATGCGCCTACTGCAACACATTTCTCGACATCCGCCACAACCTGAAACAATTTTTTGGCTATTCCTCGTTCCGCACCTACGACGGTGAACCGCTTCAAGAACGAGCGGCTCAGGCGGCTGTCGACGGCAAATCGTTGCTTGCCATATTTCCGACAGGTGGTGGCAAGTCGCTCACATTCCAACTTCCAGCCCTTATGGACGGGCACTCTGTCCACGGACTGACAGTGGTCATCTCTCCGCTTCAATCGCTCATGAAAGATCAGGTGGACAACCTTGAGGCGCGCGGACTGACCGATGCCGTCACCATAAACGGACTGCTCGACCCCATATCGCGCTCGCTCGCAATTGAGCGAGTACAAAATGGTGATGCCTCGCTACTCTACATCTCGCCCGAGATGCTACGGTCGAACACTATAGAGCGCATACTCCTGGCACGCAATGTCGTCAGGTTCGTAATAGACGAAGCACATTGTTTCTCGGCCTGGGGACAGGACTTCCGCGTTGACTATATGTATATAGGGAAATTCATCAAGAAATATCAAGAGCGTAAGCATGGCGGTTGCGTCGTGCCAGTGTCGTGCTTCACGGCAACTGCAAAGCAAAAGGTGGTGCAGGACATCTGCGACTACTTCAAACATTGGCTCGACACTGACCTTGAGTTGTTCGCATCATCAGCATCGCGCAAGAACCTGCAATACAAGGTTATACACGTCGACTCCGATGAGGAGAAGTACGCAAAGCTGCGCGAGCTGCTTGGTGAGAGTGCTTGCCCTACCATCATCTACGTGTCGCGCACCAAGCGCACCACCGAATTGGCTTCCAAGCTAACACGCGACGGGATGAAAGCACTGCCATTCAACGGCAAGATGGCGTCCGACGACAAGATAAAGAACCAAAACGCCTTCATGTCTGGCGAGGTGGACATCATAGTAGCCACGTCGGCATTCGGCATGGGCGTAGACAAGAGCGACGTGGGACTGGTGGTTCACTACGACATTTCCGACTCGCTTGAGAACTATGTGCAGGAAGCCGGACGTGCCGGACGCGACCCATCGCTCTCGGCCCGTTGCTTCGTGCTATACGCCGACAACGACCTCGACAAGCATTTCATCCTGCTCAACCAGACAAAACTGAGCATAAGCGAGATACAGCAGGTGTGGCAAGCAGTGAAGAAAGCCACACGCAACCGTCCGCGGCTTTGCTGCTCGGCTCTTGAGATTGCCCGTCAGGCAGGCTGGGACGATTCAGTGTCTGACATAGAGACACGTGTGCGCACAGCCCTTGCAGCCCTTGAGCAAAGCGGCTACATAGAGCGCGGCAACAACGTGCCTCATGTTTATGCCACGGGCATCACCGTGCGCAACATGGACGAGGCACGGCAACGCATAGCCTCTTCATCGCTCTTCGACAAGGAAGAGGTGGAGAAAGCGGTGAGGATTATCAAGTCGCTCCTCTCACAGAAATACATCACACGAGCACAAGATGCCGAGGCGGAGTCGCGTGTGGACTATCTCGCCGACATCCTCGGCATGAGCAAGCATGATGTCGTGTCGGCTGTCGGACGAATGAGACAGGAAGGCATACTCGGCGATACCAAGGACATCTCAGCTTTCATGCAGGATATGGGCAACGAGCACAAGGCCATGCAGATACTCTACGACTTCGCTAAGCTGGAGCAGTATGTGCTGAGCAATATTCCCGACGACGCACTTCGTATATCATACAAGCAACTAAACGACAAGGCTGTACGCGATGGACTGGAACAGTCGACAGAGAAGCACATACGCACGCTTCTCTACTTCCTCGCCGTAAAGAACTATGCACGCAAAAGGGAGAACGGGACGCAAAACTTGATAATAACCCGGCAAGCCGACATGGAGAGTACGCTCAAGCGATTTGAGAAAAGGCTCGACATCTGCCGTTTCGCCATTGAATGGCTTTATGCGAATGCCGCAAAAGCCGAGGGCGAAACGACCAAGAAAGGCACGCTCAACTTCTCCGTCGTGCAGTTGCTCAACGACATGAACGCAAAAGGAAGGTTGTTGTTCCATGTTGGCGAAGAATTGAAAATTGAGGACGTTGAGGAAGCCCTGCTGTACCTGTCTAAAATTGGCGCATTGAAACTGGAAGGTGGCTTCCTCGTGCTCTACAACGCCATGACCATCAACCGCCTTCAGATGGATAACCGCGTGCGCTACAAGCTGGACGATTACCGCATGCTCAATGAGTTCTACAAGCAGAAAATACAACAGATACACATTGTCGGAGAATATGCCAACCTAATGGTAGAGGACTACAACGCAGCCCTGCGCTACGTACACGACTATTTCAACATGGACTACCGCCTGTTCATCAACAAATATTTCAAGGGCGACCGTGCGAAGGAGATTGAGCGCAACATCACGCCCGCCAAATATCGGCAGCTTTTCGACAATCTCTCAGACAGACAGAAAGACATCATCAACGACCATGAGTCGCGGTGCATCGTAGTGGCTGCCGGTCCGGGAAGCGGCAAGACGCGCGTGCTTGTGCACAAATTGGCGTCGCTGCTACTACTTGAGGACGTGAAACACGAGCAACTGCTCATGCTTACCTTTTCGCGTGCAGCCGCCACCGAGTTCAAGCAACGGCTGATGCAACTCATTGGCAACGCCGCGCATTTCGTCGACATCATGACGTTCCATTCCTATTGTTTCGAGCTTCTTGGACGCATAGGCAACCTTGACGACGTGAATGGCGTGGTGGAAAAGGCTGCCAAGATGATTGAGGATGGCGAGGTGGAGCAAAGCCACGTAGGAAAGACTGTGCTTGTCATTGACGAGGCACAGGACATGAACATGGACTCATGCCGTCTTGTGAGCGCTCTCATGCATAGCAATGAGGACATGCGTGTCATCGCCGTTGGCGACGATGACCAGTGCATATTCGGTTTTGCCAATGCCGACCCGAAATACATGTATGACCTGAGCCGTGAAGACGGTGGACGCTTTGTGGAGATGACCGAGAACTACCGATGCGCTAAAAAAATAGTGGCCGCAGCCAATGAGTTCGTGAGGCTTATCAGTAACAGGCTGAAACAGTCGCCTATCGTCTCAATGAGCAAGCATGATGGCACTGTGCGCATTGCGCATCACTGTGGAACGTATATGTACGACCCATTGATTGAAGACATCATTGCAAGCAAATACAATGGTTCTACATGTGTACTGACACAAACAAACGAGGAGGCGATTACTGTCGCGGCCTTACTACAACGTCAAGGCTTTAAAGCGAAACTCATACAAACCACAGGAGGTTTGCGCTTCTGCAACCTCGCAGAAGTGAGATACTTCGCGAAATGCATTGCCCGCCACAAGACATCGCCCATCATCAGCGACGAAGCATGGCAGGAAGCCAAAGACAAGACTTTCGACAAATATAAACGGAGCATGGCCTTACCATATCTAAAAAGAAGCATAGAACTGTTTGAGAAGACTGTCAAATACAAATACTATAGCGACTTTGTAGAATACCTGTTCGAGTCTAACGTGGAGGATTTCTGCGATACGCCAGATAATGAAATTACCGTCTCGACCATACACAAGGCCAAGGGCCGCGAGTTTGACAATGTTTTCATGCTCGTTAACAGAAGGCTTGAGCTGACAGCCGAACGCTTGCGCTGCTATTACGTGGCGATGACCCGCGCTCGCCAGAACCTGTCAATACACACCAACGACACGGTTTTCAACTGCATAAAGACGGCAATTCACACCACCGATACGCATTCATACGATATGCCTAAGGAAATAGTTATCCAAATGACACACAGGGATGTGAATCTCGGCTTCTTCAAATATTGCCGCAAGGAAGTGCTGAACCTTCAAAGTGGCGACCCATTGCTGTGCGATGAATACTCATTGCGCACGCCTTCTGGCAAAACCGTCGCGGAATATTCAGCGGCAATGCGCGAACGACTGACGAAGCTCCGAGAAATAGGCTACACTCCATTGTCTGCAACAGCAAGATTCATTGTAGCATGGAAACGCAAGGGTGCGCCTAAAGAAGAAAGGGAAGCAGCCGTATTGCTTGCCGATTTGAAACTAATAAGATAGAAACAAAACTCTAAATATAAAGATTAAACAGTTATGGAACCAAAACGCTGCCACTGGTGCAACCTTGGCAATCCCCTTTACATAAAATACCACGACACGGAATGGTGTGTCCCCGTACACGACGACCACAAGCTGTTTGAGATGCTGCTGTTGGAGTCGTTTCAGGCCGGTCTGTCGT
>DAIOUH010000160.1:0-5370 GCA_036751585.1 Prevotella sp.
AATGGGTTAATCCACGCATGAAGCTCCATGCCTCGACGATGACATTGGTCTATCATCCATTGCAGCGGATCCCAATAAGGATTGGGTGCTTTGCCCTGTTGCCCAGTTAGGTAACGGCTCCATGGCTCAAAATCGCTTGGATAAAGTGCGTCACACTCTGGGCGCACTTGGAAAATGATGGCATTCACGCCATCAGCTTTCAAAACGTCAAGTTGCCTGCTCAGTTTTTGCTGTATCACTTGCGTAGGCAAACCTTGAAACTGCCCATTGACAGCTTGAATCCAAGCTCCGCGAAACTCTCGCTTTTGAGCGAACGAGCCTAAAAATGACAACAACAGTATAGCTATAAAATAGTATCGTTTCATAATGACGACAAAGTTACAAAAAATAAGGGCTTGAACAATGTGTTCAAGCCCTTATTTTATTCAATATGTTCAAAAAACTTTATTATTTCATTCCATGTGACATCTTATTGGTCAGAATCTATACCCAATCGTAAACAATGCCTGATGGCGATTCACGCTAACCTTGGCGGCATCGGCGATGTTTGAGTATTCCTCATCATCCTTGCTTGAAGGATAATAGCTCATGAAAGGATAGAAGTCGCCAGTGGTACGGCTAAACTGATATGCCGCATCGACAAAGAACTTGTCGAACGTGAAACCAATACCACAGGTGAATCGATTTGTCGCCTTCCAGTTGGTGTAATCAGCTGATGTGGCATATCCCACGCCTGGTGACTGAATTGAACCATCACGATAAGCATTGTTGTTGAACTGCGGCGACATATAGTTGTAACCCACGCGAAGTGCCAACTGAGGCATTGGCTTGTATTCCAAGCCCACCTTCAGCAAATGAACGCTCTTAAGATTCAACTCGGTGTCGTTGTTCATAGCCTCATCTGAATTGCTATCTGAGTAATAGCTTCCAGTCCAATCGTCATAATATGTCGTGCCGTCATTTATACGATTGTCAATGGCGCCGTACTTCTGATACTCATAGGTAATGCCCATGGCAAGATTGTTGCCAAAGGTGTTTCCCAAGCTCACACCAAACTTCCAAGGCGTGTAGACCTTATAGTCGTAGTCGCTTGAATTGCCGACCTCGTTGTCATGATTCACGGGATAGAACGTAAGGTCATAAGCTCCACGCATAGTCAAGTCGTAGAACACGGGAGTGTTAACATATAGGCCAATGCGGAAAGGAGACTCGGCAATTGGACGGAAGATGGCACCAAACTTGACATCAAAGCCTGTACCGTCAATCTTCAGTTGCTCATAGTTGTCTGACAGGGGACCTGTGGCATCATTCTCAGCATAGAGCTTGTTACCGCGATAGTTTACATCGTGCAAGCCAAACGTTACACCCAGAAACACACGGTCATTGATGTTTCCACTGATGTTGAAGTCGTATTCACCAATGTATCCATATTCATGCTGTCCGAAAGCATAAGACGTAGCATTGTAATATGCCATCGAATTCTTGTCTCCATTGACCAAGAACTGGCCGTAACCATCGTCCACGGCATTCCATGCCATGCTATTTTTTTGTGCTAAACCATTCGCGTATTTTGCAGCGCTAAGTTTGTTGAGTGAAGCATTGTTGAGTGAGCCACTTGTCGAAAGGATTTGGTCGAAGTTGCGGCTCTTGTGGTAATTGAAACCAAGATTTAGCCAAGAGCTACGCCCTGTTCTCGATGCCCAAACAAATCCTACTTGATCGAAACTGGCGTTTGTGGCATCACCCTTGAAGTCTAAGCCGTTGTTTTTCTTGGAGTTGTCGCCTGTCTGGGAGAGAAGTCCACCAGAGATGGCAAACTGTGACTTGCGGAACAGTCCAATACCAGCAGGGTTCGATTGCATCGTTGACAAATCAGCACCCAAAGCTTCCATGGCACCACCCATGCCTACGTAGCGAGCGGTGCCGTTGAGCTCATTCTCCATCAGTTTTGTATCTTGATATGTCTCTTGAGCCGATGCTGACATGGAAACCAGTCCGGCAGCGGCGAGCAAAAGAAAACACTTTGATTTCATGATATTAATGTTTAAAATACTTTACTTAGATATGTTTTACTAAAATCAGCCTTTTAGCGTCTTCCGCCTCCGAAGTGGCCACCGCCACCGCCGAAGCTACCACCAGAACGTCCGCCTCCGAAGCTACCGCCTCCGAAACTTCCCGTGTTGCCACCGCTAAAGCCCCCATATGAGCGTGTCCCGTAAGAACTGTTGTTGAATGTGCGAGTGTCGTTGTTATTATAGCTGCGGTTGCTCATGCTGCGTGAACCAAACGAGCGATTACCGGCACTGCGAGATGTGCTGTAGCCATAAGAGCGGTTGCCCGTGCTTGCGTTGCCATAGCTTCTGCCTGACGTCCACGTGCGCTGACCAGTATATCCACCAGAGTGCATACCGCCATTGTTTACAACTATGCCGCCACCCCAGTAAGGATAGTTCCAGCCATACCATCCATAGCGATAAGGCCAGCCCCAACCGTAGTAGCCATAGTAATATGGGTTGTACCAACCGGCATATCCATAATACCATGGGTCATACCATCCACCGTACCATCCAGTGTACCAAGGATCATACCAAGAGTTGTACCAACCGTAAGGTCCGTAGAAATTATCGTAGAACCACGGATCATAGAATCCGTCCCAACGTGACATGCGACGCGTGTAAGTGTAGTCGTCACCTGAATCGAACTTAGCACTGCCGGGATACACATAAGCAGTGTCTACCATGGTCGAATCACGATAAATGCCATTGCCTGGCATGAAAGTGATAATGTCATTGCCCAACGAGTCTGTGCCTATCTTTTGGTAATAGCTGTTCAACCTGCCGTAGCGGTTGTATTCGTCAACCCCACGTTTACTGCCGCAATAGTAGGTTTGCTTTTCCACCTTAGGAGCGGCAACATCCTTGCTCGGAGTAAAGTAAACATCATCTTGTGCCATCGATGCCAGCGGCATCGTCCCCGCAAGAACTAATAGCATCAATAACTTTTTCATATCTTTACCTTTTTAATAATTATCTTATTGTATGTTTTTATTTCTACTCTGCAAAATTAATGCCTATTCTATTGCAAATTTACGGAAAAACCCTAACCCTTGATAGGTTTTCCCCTATTTTTTTTACTTTTGCACTGATATTTATATTACGTTTTCATTTAATAGCACAACTATTATGGATTATTTAGAGGCAGAGTTCACCATCAAGTGCCAAGACGGTCTTTTGCAGACAGCACGTGACCTTTTGGCAGACGCGGCGGCATCTTCTGGCTTTGAGTCGTTTGAAGACACAGACAATGGCATGCGAGGATATGTGCAAACTGCTCTGTTCAATGAAGGAGAGCTCAAATCACAGTTGAGCGATTTCCCTTTATCAGACGTTAGCATATCATATACAATAAAGCAGGCGGAGGACAAAGACTGGAACCAAACATGGGAAGACAACGGATTCGACCCAATAGACATTGACAACGGTAAACTTACCGTGGTCGATGCCAACCATTGCGAAAGCCTCTCTTTACCAGAGACAGGCAAAGTCATCAAGATTGACGCGAAGTTGGCTTTTGGAACCGGCACACATGAGACCACACAAATGATTATTTCCACATTGCTTAATCTCAACGGTTCTAACGCTTTACCACTACATGGATTGCGTGTGTTGGATTGCGGATGTGGCACCGGCATACTTGGTATAGCAGCCTCTATGCTTGGTGCAAGTGAGGTAATAGGTTATGACATTGACGAGTGGAGCGTGAAAAATACAATGCACAACGCAAAACTCAACAATGTGGATAACGTTGAGGCTTTGCTGGGCGATGCATCAGTCATAAAAACTATTGCAGGTCAATTCGACATCGTGCTTGCCAATATCAATCGCAACATATTGCTCCACGACATGGCTGCCATGAGAGGAAAAATGGCAAGCAAAGCAATCCTCATTCTCAGTGGATTCTATGAGGATGACATTCCTTTGCTTATAGAGAAAGCCAAATCACTTGACTTGGGCCTTATGCAACAAAAAGGCAAAGACAACTGGAGATGTCTCGTGTTCAAGGCACTCTAACAATCTATCACTGTCAAGATGTCACCATCCACCTTGAAGTGAATATCATGACCATCAAAAGGCATCCCATAAACGCGCGATGAGTCGTGCTGGTAATGCGGACGTGGGTCAAGTTCAAGAGTTTTGCGAAGCATTTCCGCGCGTTGGTCACCCAAATAGCGAACTGTCTCTTCTGGTATTAACACATGTAGTCGTTTTATAGGATTATTGTCCACAAAGCCAGACCTCACGCCCTCATGACTGTCGGCGTAGGCTATGTATGGCTTTATGTCATAGATTGGAGTTCCGTCCATAAGGTCGGCACCAAGAACGTGAAGCACAGGCCCGACTTTAGTGTTTTTCTCAACGCTCTTCAGTCTTACGGAAGACAATCCCAATGGGTTCGGCCTAAACGGTGAGCGCGTGGCAAAGACACCCATGCGAGTGTTGCCCCCAAGCAATGGTGGTCTAACAGTAAGGCTGTTAGCCGCGTGCTTGTTGGCACTAAAGCCCCATATTAACCAAAGATAGTCAAACGCGTCTATACCACGCAGAGCCTCGTCTGAGCGATATGCTTCCGTAAAAACAATCGTCCCTTCCAATTCTGCGACGAGCCCACTTTGTTTTGGAATTCCGAATTTTGAGGAAAACGGAGAATGGAAGAATGCTACAGGTTTTATATCCATATCAGAAAGAGAATCTGGTAAATAATGCTATAATAAGCATGGCCATTGTCTCTATGCCGCAAACCACCGCTGGTGTGTAAAGTTTGCATGGGTTTGCCTTTGGACGAAAAGTCTGGGCATACTTATGAAGATAATGTTGAAAAAAGTAGTAAATGATGCTTGCGTTTATCAGCCCTACAAACATGCCACACAACACGTCACCAACATAATGCACGCCAAGGTAAACACGTGACCAGCACATCACTAATGCCCATGCGGCAAGTACGTATGACAACACATTCCTGCGAAACACATAGGTCACGAAGAAGAAAGCACCCCAACAGTTTGCAGCATGAGCCGACGGGAATCCGTATCTTCCTCCGCGATAACCATCTACGACATGTATCATTGTTGAGATAGGGTTGTCAAGATTGGCTGGACGCAAACGATAAATGAACGGTCGAATGCCAGTCGAGACTATTTGGTCGCAAAATGTGATTAAAAGTGCGACAAGCAATACATTGCATACTACAGCCTTTGGCGGGAAGTTGCGCACCATGACAACGAATAGGCTCAGGTATAGCGGTATCCAGATGAACCGACCTGAGTACATCATCATGAAATTGTCAAGGTAATCGCAATGAAAGCCATTGACT
>DAIOUH010000161.1:0-5354 GCA_036751585.1 Prevotella sp.
TCAAGGACGTGCGCTTGCCTTTCTTCGACGTGGGGATAGTGGCTGGCTTCCCCATACCGCTCGACAACGACGAGAGAAGTCAAGACATCGAGCTCTTGAAGATGCTGTGCCCCAACCCTGAGGCCAGTTACCTCATCAGGGTCCAGGGCAACAGCATGATAGACGCGGGCATATACAGTGGCGACATCATCATCGTGGACAAGAGCAACCGCGAGCCTACGCCGGCGGAGGTGGCTGTGTGCGAGCTCAATGGCGAATACACGCTGAAACACTTTGTAAAACGTGGCGACGAAGGATGGCTGGTGCCGGCAAACCCCAAATTCCCGGAGATAAAGGTCACGGAAGACGACTCGTTCAGCATATGGGGAACCGTGACCTATGTCATACATAAACCAAGGGGGTAAGGATATGTACGCGCTGGTAGATTGCAACAGTTTCTTCTGTTCCGTGGAGAAGGTCTTTCACCCTGGACTTGGGGGTAAGCCTGTCGTGGTGTTGTCGAACAACGATGGTTGCATAGTGGCGCTCACGCCAGAGGCCAAGGCCGTGGGCTTGCACCGTGGAGACCCAATATTCAAGGTGAGGGACATCGTGGACAACTGCCACGTGACCGTGTTTTCCTCCAATATGTACCTCTACGCGGCGATGAGCAAGAGGGTGACGAGCATTTTGCGGAAGTCCATTCACCACGTGGAAAACTATAGCATAGACGAGAGCTTCTGCGATTTGGACGGCTACGACGCACATTACGACTTGGCTGACATGATGCGCGGCATAGCGCAAAAGATAAAGCTGTGGACCGACATACCAGTGAGCGTGGGCATAGCGCCGTCGAAGACGCTCGCCAAGATGGGCAGCAAGTTTGCCAAGAAATACGCCGGCTACCACGGCGTGTGCATGATAGACAGCGACGACAAGCGGCGCAAGGCGTTGCGGCTGTTCGACCTCGCCGATGTCTGGGGTATAGGGCGGCGGACGCTGGAGAAGCTCAACTATTATGGCGTCAACACGCCACTGGAGTTTGCCGACAAGAAGGAGTCGTGGGTCAAGTCGCGCTTCACCAAGCCTGGCATCCAGACCTGGATGGAGCTCAACGGCATTCCATGCATAGACACCTCGGAAGTGGCGCGCAAGAAGACCATCTGCACGAGCCGCAGCTTCGGCGACATGGTCGGCGGCCTCGATTCGCTCAAGGCAGCGGTGGCGACCTTCGCCAGCAGCTGCGCCAACAAGTTGCGGGGCGAGGGCTCGGGGGCCAAGAGCGTGACGGTGTTTCTCAGCAGCAACAGGTTCAGGGAAGACTTGGAGCAATACGGCAACGCCGCCTCCGTGGGTTTTCTGACGCCCACCTCCGACACCATGGAGATAACCCAAGCGGCACTCGCCATCCTCGCGCGCATATACAGGAAGGGCATCATGTACAAGAAGGCGGGCGTCATCGTCAGCGACATCGTTTCCTCGTCTCCATGCCAAGCCAACCTGTTCGACCCAATCCATAACCGTCCGCAACGCGCCAAGCTGATGCGTGCCATGGACGAGCTCAACCACCGCTATGGCTTGAAGACCATCCGCCTGGCAGTAGAGGGCGAGGCCAAACAACCTTGGAAGGTGAAGTGCGAACACCGCAGCCCAAACTATCTAACGAATATCAACGAGATAAACACGATACAGATATGAAAGGTATTCTCCGAAGAAACCGTTTACACATGATTGTAAGATGAAAGATTTGGAGAAGACACCGAACAAACTCTATTAAACATCATCGACCTATAATAGCATAATATCCCTTATTGACAGGATAGAATAGGCAAAAATATCAACACCAATTCAAATAACAGCAATAATATTTGACAGTTAGAAAAAAAACATATACTTTTGCTTACGGTTTGAACAAAAACAAGCATTTATAATTAACAACAATAAAACTGATGCGAATGAAACACTTTTCTACACTACTCGCTACGGTTGTGCTTTTCAGCCTTAACGTTGCCGCTCAAACAAGTTATGACCTTAAAGTGAACGGCATATCCGTGACATCCGACAATGCTGCTGCCATAACCGGTGACGGCATAACGGGAACGGTGAAGTATGACGCCACAAGCAATGTGCTCACACTCAACAATGCCACTATCGCCGCCACGGGAGGCAACAACGCCATAACGTCCCATACAGATGGACTCACCATCGAGTTGGTGGGCGAAAACACGCTGTCGTCGGCAAGTGGGGCTACAATGTGTCTGTTCAAGGAAACCACGATAGAGGGCAAAGGATCCGCTTCGGCCAAAAGCGGCAACAGCACGGCAATACAGATGATGAGTTATCCACTTACCATCAAGGGCGGTTGCACGGTCACCACGTCGGGCATAGGAGGCATTGCCGGGATGGATGGCACGGAGACTTTAACCATCAATGCCTCCACGGTAAAAGCGTCAGGATCTGTTTTCAGCGCCATTTCCGACTGCTCTGTAGACCTCATTGATTGCAAGATTACATCTGGCAGCTACATTGACGAAGAGGTTACAATAGAGCCAACCAGCACAGGTATCAACGCCATCAGCGACAAGCCGTCGTCACGCACAGGTGAAATCTACACCACGGCAGGCGCTCGACTTGGCCATGTTCCAGCAAAAGGCATCTACATCAAGGATGGCAAGAAAGTGCTGGCCGGACGACACAAGCATTGATTCCACCACGTTGTTCGACATACGTGTAAAAATCGCAAGGAAAATGCAGAAGCGGTGGCTATTCATAGTCACCGCTTTTTTATAGTATTACCTTAATTACACTATAATCGAGTAGGAGGAAAACGAAGTGGTTTTTCTCCTACTTTCGTTTTCCGACCTCTCACACCACCGTACGTGCGGTTCCGCATACGGCGGTTCCTATTTTGGGTGCCATTCGATGTATGAACTCATCAATGTAGCATAGCCTGCCATGCTCAACTTTTCGTTGGTAATCGCACGACATAGTATGTAACTGCCAGCTATGCGCCAATAACCCAAACGACTATTGCCCCACATGTAAGCTTGGTATTTATTTATACCGCACTTTACCAAGTTGGCAATTCTTGTTTTCACACTCTTCCACGACTTCCATATACACATACGTAGCCGTCGCCTTAGCCACTCGTCAGTTTCCATGAGGAAACGTTTCATGTTGGCAAGGTGATAGTAACCTACCCACCCCCTTATGTACCCTTCAAGTTTTTGCTTTCTCTTGGCATATCCCCACCCATTGCTTCGGGAAGTCAACTCCTTGAGTTTGGCTTTCATCCTGGATTTGGCTTTTGGGTGTACCGTGAGTTGGCATTTACCTTTCATTACATAAAAGGAGTAGCCAAGGTATTTCACACCTTTCACGTATGACACGACTGTCTTCTCCTTATTCACTTTAAGATAAAGTTCATCTTCTATGAATCGGGTTACGGATTCCTTCACGCGCTTGGCTGCACGCTTGGACTTACAAAATATCATCGAGTCATCGGCATAACGGACAAAAGGGAGACCTCGGCTTGTGAGCTCCTTGTCCAACTCATTGAGCATGATGTTGCTCAAAAGCGGACTTAGCGGTCCTCCTTGGGGAGTGCCTTCCTCACTTGCCTCGAACATGCCTTTGTTCATCACACCACTGCGGAGATATTTGTGGATAAGGCTTATCACCCTGCCATCCTTTATCGTGCGGCTGAGGATTTCCATGAGTTTACTATGGCTCACTGTGTCGAAGAAGCGCTCCAAGTCGAGGTCAACCACATAAATGTAGCCATCATCGATAATTTTCTGAGCACCTCTCAGGGCATCATGGCAGCCTCTTCTCGGACGGAAGCCGTAGCCTTTCCTTCATAAGGTACGTTTCAATTACTATCGTTTAATTTACAGGTTCTGCCCTTCGTGGAGCGTTATCGAGAACTCCGCTACTATGGCATCTGCTGACTTCTCACGGCAAGCTTTACTCCATGACTTTCGTAAAGGCAACTAATCATCATGTCCGTGAGACCTCCTCGGATAAGGGCGTATTCTTTCCATCTTATACCCACTTCATTTACACCAACCATTCCGAATAGCTATAGGACTTTGATTTGTGTTGCAATCTCATCCATGGTCAAATGCCTTATATGAAGTTTCTGTCCGTTAGGTCAGATGTTTGCCGCCAGCTTCTTTCAGATTCCACCTCGCAGTGGACACCCTTGCTATTGGCTATACAATTCCCGCTATTAAGGCTTGTTAGGGACTTGCACCCATTAGAATAAGCTCATGCCGAGCATACAACGAAAAGAGCCTTCTGAAATTTCTTTCAGAAGGCTCTTGCGGAGAGAGAGGGATTCGAACCCCCGGTACCTCTCGGTACGCCGGTTTTCAAGACCGGTGTAATCGACCACTCTACCATCTCTCCAAACTATCTTGTGGATAGGCTTCTGGTCGAAAAGCGAGTGCAAAGGTAATGAGTTTATTTGAAACTACAAAACAATTCGGCTGTTTTTTTCATTTTTCCTTGAAAACGCGTTTTCGCTGACGTGCAGGGGCGGAAATTGAGGCCATCGAACAGGGCAATGGGAAGCAATCGGCTTCACGCTTGAATCGCGATGCGATTACACCGTGGAGCCGTCGCGATATAAGTGTAATGGCAACGCGATTTAACCGTGGAGCCGAAGGGCATGCCGTGAGACGACAAAATTGGCACACCTGATAATCACCATGTTATGGTATGTGTATTGCTACGCAATACCAAAAATCACAAGGAAATTGCTCCGTGAAACGTAAACAAAATTCAGCATTCTCCCATTTTGTCGCACTTTTGCGGCGACGACAAAAAACAGAATTTCCCTTTTTGTCGCACATATATGATAACAATCTAAGAATTAAGTGTTTATAAAGTACCATTTTAAGCGTTTATTTACAATCACCATGCACAAGGGTGTTGCAAAAAGTGCCGTAAAAGAGCTATATTGTAAAGATAATATCACAGAATCACCAACAACCTCCCTATTTGTCGCCGACAAGTTCCCATTTTGTCGTAGTTAACATTTATTTGTTCCCTATTTGTCGCCGGGATGTTCCCTTTTTGTCGCACCAAGGTTCCCTATTTGTCGCACCATGTTCCCTTTTTGTCGCCGATGGTAGTATGTAGACATTGAAAATCAATAAGTTACGAGGCCCTACTAATCTATGATACTATTGATGCTTTATATTGACAACTATCCGTAGAAAAATTTTTGTTTTATATTCTTCTTTATTCCTGCCCTACCCCACTTTCCTTTTTTATTCGGTTTTCTCGCTTTATTTGTCCCTCTCTTCATTATTTTTGTTCCCTTTTATTATGTATATATTATATTTTGTTCTTTTTTGCCTTCTTATACC
>DAIOUH010000162.1:0-5226 GCA_036751585.1 Prevotella sp.
AAAATATTTGTGGCTACGAGAGAAAAACCTTATTTTTGTCAGTAAAACTAAACTTTTTCAATCTAAATCTTTGCTTATGAAACTTTTGCACGTCAATGCCTTGCGCATTACCCTCGCGACGCTCCTTGCCCTTGTCGTGGCTTCCTGCCAACGCTTGTCAAACGATGACCCCGAGCAGCCAACGGTAGGAAAGTCGATGGTCAACTTCACGATTAGCCAGTTTGAGACCATGCCTTTTTCCACAAGCCCGTCGCGTTCCCGGCCTGTCTCTGATTTGTGCAAGCAGATAGACCTTGCCGTGTTCCAAGGTGGAGAGCGCGTGGAGAAGGTGTCGCAAAAACGTGGCGACAAGGACTTTGGCACGCTGTCAGTGGCACTGAAACCAGGAACTTATAAAGTGGTGATAGTGGCTCATAATCAAGACAAGACTCCCACGATGACCAATGCCGAGAAGATAACGTTCAGTGGCGACCTGTCCGACACGTTTTCGTGGAGCAAGGACATCACGGTAAGCGAGGGCAATGGCCTTGACGTGGATGTCAGCATGCGCCGTGCTGTGGCAATGGTCAGGTTTATCACCACCGACAAGATACCCCATGATGTCTCGACCCTTCAATTCTATTACACTGGAGGCAGCTCCACCCTTGACGGCGTGACGGGTGACGGTTGCGTCAACTCTCGCCAGACGGTTAAGTTCGCCATTACCGACGACATGAAAGGCAAGACGGCGACGTTCGAGATTTACACTTTCCCAAAGAGCGACAGCAAAGAGTTGAAGATAGAGTTTACGGGGCTCGATGCAGCTGGCTCGACAGTTTATAGCCACACCTTCGAGAAAGTGCCTGTCAATCGCAACCAGATAACCCAATTCACGGGCGAGCTCTTTGCCGATGACCCAATTAAGGGAGACACATCATCCAAGTTCAGGCTTACCACCGATGACGAGTGGATCACCGTTGACAAGAGTTTTTAGCGCGTTGCGTAAACGTTTGCATGATTTATGTCAATGTTATTGTTTGTTTTTCTTTTTGTTGCACACGAAAAGACCTAAATTTGCAGTGCAACAATCAAAACAATGAATTCCTGAAAGCTGTTATTAAATGGCACATTCTACTATAACAATGAGAGACATTGCCGAGGCCATGGGCGTTTCCGTGGCCACGGTTTCACGGGCTTTGAAAGACAGTCCGCGGATAAGCGCGGAGCAGCGCGAGCGCATCAAGTCTTACGCCAAGGAGCACGATTATTTTCCCAACGTGCTTGCCGAGTGCTTGCGTAGCAACGTGGCGAGGACATCAAAGGCCATTGGCGTCATCGTGCCGCAGTTTGAGCACTTCTATTTCTCGTCCGTCTTGAGTGGCATCAATCAAGAGGCCATGTCGCATGGTTACACCATGATGGTGAGCGAGAGCCTTGACGAGTATGAGGCCGAAACACTCATCTGCAAGCGTTTCCTTGAGAACAGGGTGTGCGGCGTCATCGTCTCCGAGGCTAAGAACACCGTGCGCTACGAGCATTTCAAGCACATCATCGATTGCCACATGCCTCTCGTGTTTTACGATCGCATTTGCACAGGCATCAACTGCGACCGTGTTGTCGTGGACGATTACCAAGGCGCTTTCAATGCTGTCAACTACATGATAGGGCGCGGTTGCCGCCGTGTCGCCTTCTATGGGTCGCCAATGACCATGGAGATAAGCAAGAACCGCTACAACGGCTATCGCGACGCCTTGTTGCACAACGGGTTGAAACCCGAAGAGAGGTTCTTTCGCATCTGCGACAACCGTTCCGATGCCGAGGCCATCACGCCGGAGATACTGTCGCAAGAGGAGGTGCCCGACGCTTTCTTCGCCGTCAACGACGACACCGCCATTGGCATTCTCTATACCGCCAAGCGCATGGGCTATCGTGTGCCGGAAGACATCAGCATCTGCGGGTTCACCAATGGGCAGCGTGCCGTGGCAAGCGATCCCATGCTCACCACTGTGGAGCAGCGAGGCGTCAGGGTGGGCGAGGAGGCCGCCAACATCCTTATCAGCAAGGTGGAAGGCGACTTGCCATTGGACAAGATAGAGAAGAGGATCGTGAGGACGCGCCTCGTCATCAGGGGCACCACGCGATGACCAACAAGTTGATACAACAAGAAAAACATTAAATGCGATGAATACTGAATTGAATAAAGAGACACCAACCATGTTGAAAGAGAAGCCTGACATGTCGTTTGGGGGATTGTGGAATCTTAGCTTTGGCTTCTTTGGCGTGCAGATAGCTTACGCCCTCCAGAGCGCCAACATCTCGCGCATCTTCGCGACCCTCGGCGCAGACCCGCACAACCTTAGCTATTTCTGGATATTGCCGCCATTGATGGGCATCCTCGTGCAACCCATCGTGGGCTCTTGCTCCGACAAGACGTGGTGTCGCTTCGGTCGCCGCATACCATATCTTTTCGTAGGCGCGGCAGTGGCAGTTCTCGTGATGTGCCTGCTGCCAAACTCAGGCTCTTTCGGCATGACCGTGAGCACGGCGATGGTCTTTGGCCTCATTGCCCTGATGTTTCTCGACACCAGTATCAACATGGCCATGCAACCTTTCAAGATGCTTGTGGGCGACATGGTAAACGAGAAGCAGAAAGGTCTCGCTTATTCCATCCAGAGCTTTCTGTGCAACGCTGGCTCATTGGTGGGCTATGTCTTCCCGTTTGTCTTCGCCGCCTTGGGCATTGCCAATACCGCCGCCAAAGGCACCATCCCCGACTCGGTGATATACAGCTTCTACGTGGGTGCCGCCATTCTTATCCTTTGCGTCATCTACACCGTGTGGAAGGTAAAGGAGTGGAACCCAAAGGAATACAACGAATACAACGGCTCCCTGAAGTCGGTAGAAGAAAAAGAGGAAGGCTCAAGCAACTGGTTCGTGCTGCTGCGCAACGCCCCTGCCACGTTCTGGAAAGTGGGTCTCGTGCAGTTCTTCTGCTGGTTCTCGTTCATGTACATGTGGACTTATACCAACGGCACCGTGGCAGCCAACTGTTGGGGCACCACCGACGTGTCGAGTGAGGGCTATCAAGCCGCCGGCAACTGGGTCGGCATACTCTTCGCCGTGCAAGCCATCGGCTCCGTCGTCTGGGCTGTCGTCTTGCCTAAGTTCAAAAACCGCAAGGTGGCTTATTCGCTCAGCCTCGTGCTTGGTGGCATAGGCTTCGTGGCATGCGCTTTCATCCACGACCAATATGTTCTATTCCTTCCGTTCCTGCTCATTGGCTGCGCGTGGGCCGCCATGCTCGCAATGCCGTTCACCTTCGTCACCAACGCCCTTCAAGGCTATGGTCACATGGGCGCTTACCTTGGCTTGTTCAATGGCACCATCTGCATTCCGCAGATCGTGGCGGCTGCCGTGGGCGGCGTCATCTTGGCGCTCGTGGGCTCCGTGCAGAGCAGCATGATGGTCGTGGCAGGCGTGAGCATCTTGCTCGGCTCCGTGGCCGTCTTCGCCATCAAGGAAAAATAAAAACAGATAAAAAACAAAAGCGATAATGAAAAGACTGTTCTTGACTTTTTCATTCATTCTTGCCATGACCATGATTAACGCAGCCAATGCCTTGCGTGTAGACCCCGCCAATTGGTTCGCGGGCATGAAAGATCCCTCGCTCCAGATTATGTTCTACGGCAAGGGCATACGCGACGTGCGCAACGTCACTACCGATTATCCTGGGGCGAAGGTCGACTCCGTGGTACGTCTCGACTCCCCCAATTATCTTTTCGTGTATCTCAACCTCAAGGATGCCAAGGCTGGCGAGATGACGTTGAGGCTTGACGGGAGGAAGATAAAATATGAGCTCAAAGAGCGGCAGATGCCTGGCGAGGCCCACAAGGGCTTCACCAATGCCGACGTGCTCTATCTGCTCATGCCCGACCGCTTCGCCAACGGCAATCCCAAAAACGACGTGGTGAAAGGCATGCGCGACCAACTGTGCGACCGCACCAAGCCGTCGCTCCGTCACGGTGGCGACCTTGAGGGCATACGCCAGCATCTCGACTATTTCAAGCAGCTTGGAGTGACGGCGCTTTGGTTTACGCCCATTCTTGAGAACGACTGGCCAAACGAGGGCGTGAACTCGTCGTACCACGGCTATGCCACAACCGATTACTACAAAGTGGACCCACGCTTTGGCTCAAACGAGGAGTATCGCGACTTGATAAAAGAGTGCCATAAGCAGGGACTGAAAGTGGTGATGGACATGATTTTCAACCATTGCTCCGACTATCACATTTGGAACCGCGACATGCCTTCGAAAGATTGGTTCAACAACCCTGGCTATGGCTTGCAGACAAGCTACAAGCTCACGCCAGTGCTCGACCCTTACGCCTCGAAGGTCGACTTGAAGGAGACCACAGACGGATGGTTCGTCAAGTCGATGCCTGACCTCAACCAGCGTAACCCTCATGTGATAAAGTATCTCATACAAAACAGTGAGTGGTGGATTGAGACCGCCGACATCGACGGCATACGCATGGACACTTACCCTTATGCCGACCGCAACGCCATGGCTCAATGGATGAAGACCATAGACACGGAATATCCCAACTTCAACACCGTGGGCGAGACGTGGGTGACGGAGCCCCAGTATACCGCCTCGTGGCAAAAGGACTCGAAGCTGTCAAAAGTCAACAGTTACCTGAAGACGGTGATGGACTTCTCCTTCTTTGACAAGCTCAACCAGGCAAAGCGCGAGGAGACGGATGGTTGGTGGAACGGTCTCAACCGTGTTTACAACTCGCTGTGCTACGATTATCTCTATCCCAACCCGTCGTCGGTGTTGGCTTTCATAGAGAACCACGACACCGACCGCTTCCTTGGCAACACCAAAGACTCGACCATGCTCAAGCAGGGCTTGGCATTGCTGCTCACCATCAACCGCATACCACAACTCTATTATGGCACCGAGGTGCTGATGAACGGCACAAAGGAGGTAACCGATGGCTACGTGCGCAAGGACTTCCCTGGCGGATTCCCAGGCGACAAGCACAACTGCTTCACCGCCGAGGGTCGAACCAAGGCAGAGAACGAGATGTTCACGTGGCTCAGCCGCTTGCTGCATTGGCGCCAAGGCAACGAGGTCATCAGCAAGGGTTCGCAGACTCAGTTCATACCCTATAATGGCGTTTATGTCATCGCTCGCCAATATGGTGGCAAGACGGTGATGACCATTCTCAACGGCAAGCGCTC
>DAIOUH010000163.1:0-5128 GCA_036751585.1 Prevotella sp.
AAAAAGGCGAGCGGAAAATATAATTGCGCCCAAGCTGTGGTGACTTCTTATCCTGAAATCACTGGCTTGGATGAGGCCATGGCAATGAGCTTGACCGATGGCTTCGCTGCCGGCATGACCAATATGGAAGGCACTTGCGGTGCCCTTGTAGGTGCGGCATTGGTGTTAGGCCTCGCCAATAAGGACAAGCGCAAGACCATGCTTCAAGTGCGCGATATTATGAACAAGTTCCAGGAGCGCAATCATGCCACTCAATGCAAGTTGCTCAAAGGCGTGGCCACTCACAAGGTGCTTCGCGAATGTCCGCTTTGCGTGGCAGACGCCTGTGAGTTTATGGAGGAGCAACTCAACAAGCAATAGAGTAGCAGCTCACCAAGCAAAATTCTTATTTGGCAAGCAATGAAAAAGCCTCGCTGTTTGAAAGTCAAACAGCGAGGCTTTTATTATATTAATGCTTTGTGCAAGCCTAAATCTCGTGCTTTACGCAAGCCTATGAAAGGCTTGCGCCAAGGCATTGGGATGCTTTAGTAGTTCTGCGCGTCAATCTCGAAGAAGCTCTGTGGGTGATTGCAGACAGGGCATACCTTCGGAGCGTACTTGCCCACGACGATGTGACCGCAGTTGCGGCACTTCCAGATGCGCTCATCGTCGCGAGAGAACACGACACCACCCTCAAGGTTGCCAACGAGCTTCTTGTAGCGCTCCTCGTGGTGCTTCTCGATTTCGCCCACCATGCGGAACTTGGCTGCAATCTCCTTAAAGCCCTCTTCCTCGGCCTCTTTTGCCATGCGAGCGTACATGTCTGTCCACTCGAAGTTCTCGCCTGCTGCGGCTGCCTCAAGGTTGCTCTTGGTGTCCTTTATGTCACCGCCCTCAAGGTACTTGAACCAGAGCTTAGCGTGCTCCTTCTCGTTGGCGGCTGTCTCCTCAAAGATGGCGGCTATTTGCTCATAGCCTTCCTTGCGGGCCTTGCTTGCGAAATATGTGTATTTGTTACGGGCCTGGCTCTCACCTGCGAAAGCGTCCTGCAAATTCTTCTCAGTCTTTGTTCCTTTAAGATCCTTCATAATGTTCTTGTATTAAAATGTTTTTGTGTTTATTCTTTTTACGTTTGCAAAGTTAGGAAAAATATGAATAGCTTCCAAACTTTTGCCCAACTATTTTGTAATAATTACAATAATATCGTTTCGTCTTGACCTTTTCATCAAGGAAAAGCAGCAACTTCATCCAGTAAAGCGGTAACAAACAAAGGGGTGACCCTTATGGCTGTCCTGGCTCTCCGTCCACATATATATAATGTGTGTTGGAGAGTTAGGATTGCCATTGGGCCACCCCTATTTATGAAGAAGATGAAAAAAATTAATCTATGTCGTTGTTGTGGTCGAGCTGGTCGGAGAAGTCGTTGTGCTGCTCCTGTCCGTTGTCGTGGTTCTCGTAGCGACGTGGACGACGCTCTCCGCGCTGCTCACCTCCATTGTCGCGGTGTGGACGACGCTCGCCGTTGTCGCGGCGTGGGCGACGTGGACGCTCTTGATAGCCTTCTGGCTTGTCGAGGAGCACACGGTGAGAGAGCTTGTATTTACCAGTCTTAGGATCAATCTCAAGCAGCTTGACCTTGATGTGGTCGCCCTCCTTGATGCCAGCCTCCTCGACGGTCTCCAAGCGCTTCCAGAGAATCTCGGAGATGTGGAGCAAGCCTTCCTTGCCTGGGAGAATCTCGACGAAGCAACCGTAAGGCATGATGCTCTTCACCACGCCATCGTAGACCTCGCCAACCTCTGGCAACGCCACGATGCCCTTGATCTTGGCAAGAGCCGCGTCGATGCTCTCCTTGTTAGGAGCTGAAACCTGCACGTGACCGACACCGTCGGCCTCGTCGATTGTGATTGTGGCACCAGTGTCTTGCTGCATTTGCTGGATGATCTTTCCGCCCGGGCCAATGACGGCTCCGATGAACTCCTTAGGAATGTCGAATGCCTCAATGCGCGGCACTTGTGGCTTGAGCTCCTTGCGAGGCTCTGAGATGGTCTTCATCATCTCGCCCATGATGTGCTCACGGCCAGCCTTTGCCTGCATGAGGGCCTTCTCGATGATGTCGAATGAGAGGCCGTCGCACTTGATGTCCATCTGTGTGGCAGTGAGGCCGTCTTTCGTTCCGGTGGTCTTGAAGTCCATGTCGCCGAGGTGATCCTCGTCGCCGAGAATATCAGAAAGGATGGCGTACTTGTCCTCGCCTGGGTTCTTGATGAGGCCCATTGCGATACCTGCCACAGGCTTCTTGATTGGCACGCCAGCGTCCATGAGGGCGAGAGTGCCGCCGCAGACGCTTGCCATTGATGAAGAGCCGTTCGACTCGAGAATATCAGATACCACACGTATGGTGTAAGGATAGTCTGCCGGAATCTGTCCCTTGAGCGCACGCCAAGCCAAGTGGCCGTGACCGATCTCACGACGGCCTGGGCCGCGCTGGCTCTTTGCCTCGCCAGTGGAGAACGGTGGGAAGTTGTAGTGGAGCAAGAAGCGTTGGTAGCCCTGGCTCACCACGCCGTCGACCATCTTCTCGTCGAGCTTCGTGCCGAGAGTGACAGTGGCGAGCGACATTGTCTCGCCGCGCTGGAAGATGGCGCTTCCGTGAGGCATTGGCAGTGGGCTTGTCTCGCACCAGATAGGACGCACCTCATCGGTCTTGCGGCCATCCATGCGGAGACCCTCGTCGAGAACGCAACGGCGCATGGCGTCGCGCAGCACGTCGTTCCAATAACGAGTGGCCTCGGCGTGCTTCTCTTCGAGGTCTTCCTCGGAGAGGTCGGTGTGGTCAGCGTCGTACTTCTCAAGGAAGTCGGCTATTATCTTGTCGAAAGCGTCGTTGCGCTCCTGCTTCGGCAGTGTCTTGTGAATGGTGTCGTAGGCTGGCTGGTAGAGCTCGGCGTGGATTTGCTTGCGGAGGTCCTCGTCGTTCACCTCGTCGTTGTATTCGCGCTTCACGTCTGTGCCAAGCTCCTTGGCGAGCTCGTCCTGCAGTTCGCACATTGGCACGATGGCCTTCTGTGCAGCCTTGAGAGCCTCCACGAGGTCGTGCTCCTGCACTTCGCTCATCTCGCCCTCAACCATCATGAGGTTGTCCTTTGTGCAGCCAACCATGATGTCGAGGTCAGCGTCCTTCATCTGCTCGAATGTCGGGTCGATGACATACTCGCCATTGATGCGTGCCACGCGGCACTCGGAGATGGTGTGCTCGAAAGGTATCGTGGAGCAAGCCATGGCAGCCGAAGCCGCGAAGCCGGCAAGTGCGTCGGGCTGGTCCTTTCCGTCGGAAGAGAGAAGCCAAATCTGCACGAATACCTCGCAATGGTAATCAGAAGGGAATAAAGGTCTTAGCGCACGGTCTACAAGGCGTGAAATAAGGATTTCTTCATCTGTGGCCTTACCCTCGCGTTTGGTAAAGCCGCCGGGGAAACGCCCGGTTGCGTAATACTTCTCACGATAATCAACTGTCACTGGCATAAAGTCTGTGCCAGGAACTGCTTCTTTGGCTGCGGTAACGGTAGCAAGGAGCACGGTGTTGTTCATGCGGAGAACGACAGCGCCATCAGCTTGCTTGGCAACCTTCCCGGTCTCAATTGAGATGGTCCTTCCATCTGGCAACTGGACGGTCTTTGTAATAACGTTCATCTAAAAATCTAAAAAAAACTTATTGTTTTGACTAACATCTAACACGTCGATACCATCATGCATCAACGCTTTCTAAATCGCCACAAAGGTACACATTATTAATATGTTGCGGAAAGAAACCCTTGAATATTTTTGATTTTTTGTATAAATGGAAACTATTTCCACGCAAAATGGTTGAAACAACGAATATTTTATAGTAACTTTGCCAAGTAAAGGGCGTTGCGCGCTTTTCAAATTGACTTACTTGGTCATCGAAATAAAGGAAACTAACATGAAGATAAACCATTTCATCAAGCTTGCCGCCATGTTTTTGGCGGTGCTGAGCATCACTTCTTGCACGCAGAAGAAGTTTCGCGTGTCGGGCACCATCACCGATGCCAAGGACTCGTTGCTTTACTTTGAGAACATGGGCTTAAACGGCCCCGTCACCGTCGACTCGGTGAAGCTCGCCGCCGACGGCTCGTTCTCGTTCTCTGCCAAGGCTCCTGGCAACCCTGAGTTTTATCGCCTTCGCATCGACCGCCAGCTCATCAACGTGGCAATCGACTCCACCGAGGACGTGACGGTCAACGCTTCTTACCCCACCATGTCGTATAAATATGACATCAAAGGCTCTGAGGAGTGTTCCAAGATCAAGGAGCTCGCGCTGATGCAGATGAACCTGCAAAACCAAATCAACGCCATCGCCAACAACCCCAACGTGTCTTACCAGAAAGAGGCCGACAGCATACAAGTGGTTGTCAACAACTACAAGAACACCGTCAAGACGGGCTACATCTTCAGGGCACCGATGAAGGCGTATTCTTATTTTGCCCTTTTCCAGACTGTTGTCGTGGGCGGTCGCCCCGTTAACATCTTCGACGCTCACAGCAGCAAGGCCGACGTGCAGGTCTACGCTGCCGTGGCAACGAGTTGGGACACTTATTACCCGAAGTCGGAGCGTGGCGAGAACCTCCACAACATCGCCATAGCCGGCATGCGCGACCTCCGCATCGTGGAGGCGCAGCAAGCCCAGTCGATACCCGCCAACAAGGTGTCAACGTCGGGCATCATAGACATTGCCTTGCCCGACCGCGAGGGCGTGGTGAGAAAGTTGTCGAGCTTGAAGGGCAAGGTGGTGCTCCTCGATTTCCACGTCTTCGCCTCCAAGAACAGCACGCAGCGCATCATGTGGCTCCGCGACCTTTACAACAAGTACCATGCCCAGGGCCTGGAGATTTACCAGGTCAGCCTCGACACCGACGAGCACTTCTGGAAGGAGCAGGTCGCCGCGCTGCCTTGGATATGCGTGCGCGACGAGAACGGTAGCGCGGTGGCGGCCTCGGAGTATAATGTGCAGCAGGTGCCAACCTTCTTCCTCATCGACAAAAACAACACGTTGCAGAAGCGCGACGCGCAGATAAAGAACATCGACGCTGAGATAAAGTCATTGCTCTAACAGCAAAGCAGGGTGCGG
>DAIOUH010000164.1:0-5028 GCA_036751585.1 Prevotella sp.
TCGCGATTCAAGCGTAAAGGCATCGCGATTCAAGCGTAAAGCCGACGCGATTCAAGCGTAAAGCCGACGCGATTCAAGCGTAAAGCCGATGGCGTATAATAACTAATGAGAAAGTCGCTCCTTGTTCTTGATTACAAAGTCTTTCCATGAGCCGTAATGGCGAGCGTTGGTCTGTGGGGTGGAGAGTTGCAGGAAATGACAATAAGCCGCTCCGAGCGCGTCGGTTGCGTCCATGAACTTAGGCATATCACTCTTGTCTATCTTCAGCAACCGCTGCAACATGCCAGCGACCTGCTCCTTCGATGCCTGCCCCTCACCCGTAATAGCCATCTTGATTTTCAGTGGGGCGTATTCGTGTATGGGCACGGAATGATGTATGGCAGCGGCAATGGCCACGCCTTGAGCGCGTCCCAGTTTGAGCATCGACTGGACGTTTTTGCCAAAGAATGGTGCCTCAATGGCCATCTCGTCAGGCAAGTATTCATCAATGATGCCTGTCACGCGCTCGAATATCTTGCCAAGGCGCAAATATGGGTCACGCTCTTTCCTCATGTCTATCACGCCCATTGCTACAAGGGCAGCCTTGTTGCCACGCACGGTCAATATGCCATATCCCATGATATTCGTGCCAGGGTCTATGCCTAAAATGACTTTCTCTCCACCAGAGTTTTCCACTTCTACCTCCCTTGGTTCTTGAGAATTACCTGTCGATGTATGGATTGCTTGCCACCTCTGCGCCTATCGTTGTCTCCGGGCCATGGCCAGGGAAGACGCGAACGTCGTCGGGCAATTGGGAAAGGTGACGAAGGCTCATCAACATCATGAACATGGAACCTCCTTGAAAATCGGTACGACCTATGGAGCCTTGGAAAAGCGTATCGCCAGTGAAAGCGACACGTTCGTCCTCGCAATAATAAGTCAGTCCGCCTGGTGAATGACCCGGTGTCTCCAATATCGTGAACCTATGCGAACCAAAATCCACAGTGTCATGTTCGTCGAGGCATTTGCCAAGACAAACAAAATCGTCTTGGGTGAGATTGTCTATGCCGCATATTGCCTTGGCTTGTTCAGGCATGGCCTTGAAAAACTTGTCATCGCCGGTGCCAGCTTCTGGCTTGACACCCCACGTGTCAAAAACAAACTTGTCGCCAAAGTTATGGTCAACGTGTCCGTGGGTCGCGATAAGGTGTTTCACGATGAGGCCATTGCTTTCAATATAGTTTTTTATGGCTTCTTTTTCTGGCTCATAATATGCGCCACAATCAACGATAACGCACTCCTTGCTGTCATCGCTTACCACGTAAGTGTTTTCCCTGATTGGGTTGCATATGAATCTTTGGATTTTCAGCATCTGTCAATATCAATTTATTATTACGCTATATGAGTAAAGCAATAATAATATGTATAATATAAATAATGTGTATGGTTATGTGATGTCAATAAACGGGCAAATAGACAACATTCTTTTCCTCAAACCATTTCTCTTCAAAAAAGTCAGAGATGGCAATCGTCTTTACTATTTTACGGAAAGGCTTGAGCTCCTCATCAAGGTTTCCACCTTTTAGAGTAATGATTCCATTGGGCAATGAGTTGTGCTGAGCTGTCTTGACAAGGTTTTTCCTCACTATCTTTACCATGTCTGGCAAGGCCATCACAGCGCGCGACACGACAAAATCATACTTGCCTTTCTCTTCTTCCCCACGAAGATGCACAGCCTCTACATTTTCAAGCCCCAAGGCTTTCGCCACCTCATTGGCAACCGTGATTTTCTTACCTGTGCCATCAATGAGCCGGAATGAGCACTCGGGGAAAAGAATGGCGAGAGGTATGCCTGGGAATCCGCCGCCACAGCCAAAATCAAGAACGCGCGTGCCAGGACGGAAATTGATTACCTTGGCTATTGCCAAGGAGTGCAAAACATGGTGAAGATACAAATTGTCAATATCCTTTCTGGAAATGACATTGATCTTCGCGTTCCAGTCGCGGTAAAGCCCGTCAAGAGCGTCTATTTGTCGCGTTTGCTGCTCACTGAGGTTGTTGAAATATTTTGAAATCAAATCCATAGCCCACGTTTTTCTTACTATCAAATGCAAAGTTAGTGATTTTTGTCGTAACTTTGCAGTAAGACATTGATTTTGTATAACTTAATTTATTGTTTGTGAGCATGAATCATGAAGCGGCATTATTCGACATGGACGGAGTGGTAATCAACACCGAAGGCCAATACACTGACTTTTGGGCAGGCGTCGGGAACAAGTACTTCCATTCCGGAGTTGATTTTGCGAATAAGATTAAGGGATCGACACTTGTGCAAATTTTCGACAAGTTTTTCAAGGATGACACTGAGGCTCAGAAAGAGATCACTTCGGCCTTGAACGACTTTGAAAGGTCAATGACGTACGAATACATAGAGGGTTTCCCACAATTTGTCAGCGACATAAGGAAAGCAGGCGTCAAGACGGCAATCGTGACAAGCAGCAACCTGGAGAAGATGAAAAACGTGTATCACGCCCATCCTGAGTTTGAAAGCCTTTTTGACGCTATTCTCACAAGCGAGGACTTCGACCACAGCAAGCCTGACCCGGATTGTTATTTCAAAGGTGCAGAAAGACTTGGTGTTAAGCCAGATAAGTGCATTGGCTTCGAGGATAGCATTAATGGATTGAAAGCAGTAAAGGCCGCTGGAATGTATTGCGTAGGCCTTGAAACGACCAACCCACACGATGTCGTGGCGGAATATGCTGACATGGTTGTTGACAACTATTTGCCCGCAATTGATAAAGACGAAGACAGCAAATACAATAAATTGATAGGACTATTCGTTTAATTTGATATAAACGACATTTTACGTTATTATCAATAAATGAGAATCATCTTACGCTTCATATCATTAATGTTTGTCGCAGCTTGCTTCGAAGCCTGCGCCGACGAAGATGGATTTACCACTTCGGCGGGCAATAGGCTGTCGTTCTCTAATGATACGCTTTCGCTTGACACCGTGTTCAGCAATGTTTCGTCGGCGTCACGGTCGATGTGGGTATACAACAAGTCGGGCGACGGATTGCGTTGTAGCGTAAGGTTGGAAAAGGGCAACGCTTCCGCATTTAGGGTAAACATCGATGGCATATATCTTGGGGAGGTCAACAATTGGCAAACGTCAGACATTGAGATAAGAAACAAGGACAGCATCAGAATTTATGTTGAGACGACACTGCCAAACGCCAAAGGCCCAGACCCACAAAAGAATGATGACGACTTAGTGTTCAGCCTGCAAAGTGGGGTAGAGCAAAAGGTAAACATCAACGCTTGGGCATGGAACGCCAAACTGTTGAACGGTATTGAGGTTCACAAAGACACTGTTATTCAAAGCAATACGCCTATTGTTATATACAAAGGCTTGAAGGTAGACAGTGGGGCGGTACTCAATATAGGTGCTGGCACTACATTGTATTTTCATAACGATGCAGGAATTGACGTTTATGGAAGCTTGCGATGCAACGGGACAGCTGAAAGCAATGTCATCTTGAGGGGCGACAGGATAGACAGGATGTTCGACTACTTGCCTTACGACCGCACGCCTGGCCAATGGCAAGGGGTGAGGCTTCGCCCATCCTCGTATGGCAACGAACTATACCATACTGACATACACAGCAGTTACAATGGTGTCGTGGCAGACTCTTCGGACATAAGCAAGACGAAACTTGTTTTGAGCCATTCCACCATACACAATTGCCAAGGCACTGGATTGGACGCTAACAATATCAAAGCAACAATCATCAATTCACAAATTACCAACACGTTGGGCAATTGTGTCAGCGTTACAGGTGGTGACGTTGACATCAACAGTTCAACGATAGCGCAATTTTATCCTTTTGACGGGATGAGGGGAATGGCATTGTATGCCAAGCTCAACAAAAACTCAAAACGGTTGAACATAACAAACTCAATCATAACTGGTTATGCTGACGATGTGATAAGCGTAGTGAAAGATGATGACACAAACGCTGACTGGCACTTCTCTCATTGCATCCTTCGCACGCCCAAGCCAACCACGGAAGACAGCACAAGGATGGCTAACGTGATTTATGAAGATGTAAAGGATACTACCAGCATGGGGGTGAAACACTTTGAAAAAATAGACACAGACAATCTAATATACGACTTCCATCTCAATGACAAGTCGGCAGCAATAGACAAAGCCGACCCAAAAACGTCACCAAGCGATGACCATGATGGCGTTAAACGAGATGAAAAACCAGACATGGGAGCCTACGAAAACACTAAAAAGAAAACGAAATGATCAAATCTAAATTAGTAATCAACTACGATTCATGCTCCATGGACGAGTTGACAGACAAAGAAAAGCTACTTGTGGAGCGCGCAAGGGAAGCCACGCGAAACTCCTTCGCGCCTTACAGCAATTTTCATGTTGGCGCGGCTCTAATGCTCAAAAACGGCAAGGTGATAATTGGCGCGAACCAAGAAAACTCAGCATTTCCATCTGGGCTTTGCGCGGAGCGCACAGCGGTATTCGCCGCTCAAGCAAACTACCCGGAACAGCCAATCATGATGTTGGCAATAGCGGCTGCAGATGTAAATGGCCTACGCTCTAAACCTGTCTCACCGTGTGGCGCATGCAGGCAAGTAATCCTACAAATGGAATCAAGGTATAATCAACCTGTAGAAATATTGTTGTCAGGAACAAAAAACATACTCAGATTCAATTCCATTAAAGACCTAATACCATTTTCTTTTGTCGACGAAGACCTGTTACCAGAATAATAGTGGCTTAAATATACACCGAATGCGTCTCCAAAACAAGGAAGCTGTCTTGTATCTTTTCGACAGCTTCCTTGTTACAATTCAATAACAACACGAAAGTTCTGATATATTAAAAGCATCTTATGGCTTTCGTATCGAATATTCAACTGAATCAATGCGATGATTTTATGTTAAGTTATAAATAATACTAATAAATGATGTAAAAACGAGCAAGTAACTGAAAACATCGCATTTACAAGAAACACT
>DAIOUH010000165.1:0-4876 GCA_036751585.1 Prevotella sp.
ATCTTGAATTTTACCTGCTTCATCATTTGCTTTTAATTAGATTTTTATGTGTTTTAGTTTTTCATTTTCAGCTTTTCGATTGCAAAGTTATAGTGAATATATTGACCTGAATCAATTTTTAACGCAAAAGCGCAACAATGCGAATGCAATCGTTTGCATGAGGGGCAATCGTGCACACAGCTCTATGTAATGGCACACAATACGTTTGATTTGTCGATTCGTCCAAATTGGTTGCGGACGGGCACGGGGCCCGCCCCTGCAAGACATTATGGCATGCGTAATCGGCGAAGCCGACATAGTGATGAAAAGATGCGTGGCGCAAACGTTTGCGCATAAATTTTCATAAATTGACATAGGTCATGCAAAAGTGTCATTGTATTATTTCCTAATTTAGTGGCACATTTCATGCAAAACCGAACATTTAATAACTTACACACAGAATATGAAACACTTATTTACTTTCATCTTGACATTATTGGGTCTGCCCCTCGGTGCCATGGCGCAAGGCTGGCCCGCCAACTACGGCGGCGTGATGCTGCAAGGATTCTACTGGGACAGTTACACGGACACGCAATGGGCAAACCTCACTTCACAGGCCGACGAGCTGTCGAAATATTTCAGCCTGATATGGGTGCCGCAAAGCGGATGGTGCAAGAGCTCTACCAACATGGGCTACTATCCCATATATTGGTTCGACCAGAAAAGCGCGTTCGGCAGCGAGCAAGACTTGAGAACCATGATTAGCACCTTTAAGAAGAAAGGCACAGGCATCATTGCCGACGTTGTGATAAACCACAAAAACGGTGTGAACAAATGGTGCGACTTCGCCAACGAGACTGTAAAGGGCAAAAACACTGGCAAGACTTACTCCGTGGCGTGGGACAACACCGGCTACACGCAGATTTGCAAAGACGACGAGGCCAACACCGACACGAAATCCGAGGCTTATGGAAAGATTAAAGGCGCGGCTGACACTGGACTTGGCGATGGAGGTTGCCGTGACCTTGACCACACCAATGCCACGACACAGCAAAACGTCAAAACCTACGAGGACTTCCTGCTCAACGAGATAGGCTACACGGGCTTCCGCTACGACTTCGTGAAGGGTTATGACCCAAAGTATATTAAGATGTACAACGAATACGCCAAACCGCAGTTCTCCGTGGGCGAATACTGGCAAGGCTCCGTGACCGACAGCTGGACAGGCGACCATCCCTTCGGAGGCGTGAAAGACTGGGTGGACGCTACTGGCAAGACCAGCGCGGCGTTCGACTTCCCGATGAAATATTTGATTAGGGATGCCTTTGGCGGCAATTGGAAAGAACTCGCCAACTACACCACGCGCACGCTCGTGGCAAAGGAGCCACAATATGCCGTGACCTTCATCGACAACCACGACACGGGAGAGCCACACGATAATCCAGACCCTCAGCGCGCCAACGTAGAGGCAGCAAACGCCTACATCCTCGCAATGCCAGGCACGCCATGCATCTGGCTTAGTCACTGGAAGTCGTATAAATACACCATCAAGAAGTGCATCCTCGCGCGCAAGATTGCCGGAGTGACCAACACGAGCACTGTCATCAAGTCGGAAGGACAAAATAATGGCTACGTGCTCATCGTGAAGGGCGACAAGGGCAACGTGCTGTTGCTCCTCGGCTCACCAACTTACGACACGACTGGATACCAGCTCGCTTGCGAGGGCGAAAATTTCAAGTATTATGTGTCAAGCGGTCTCGACATCAGCGAGATAAGCAAGGTCAAGCCAGGAGACGCAGAACATGTAATACCTTCGTTCTGCACTGTCAACGAGGGTGAGGTCTGCGCGTTCTTTGAGCAACCCACGAGCAGCGATTGGCAAGGAGACATCACGTGCTACACATGGGATAACAACTATGAATTCGGAGGAAGATGGCCTGGGGCAGCATGCACTAAGGTTGGCACTACTGCTGACGGGAAAACCGTATGGAAATGGACATGGGACAGGAATGTCATCCTTAGGAGTGGCATCACAAGCAGCGCAAGCTATACCATTCCCACCAACATCATCTTCACAAACAAAAAGACCGGCATCAAGCAAACCAACGACATGGCGTTCAAGAACGGCAACTATTATGGCGAGAACGTGACCTATGGCAATGTCACGGGCATAAGCAGCATAAAGGTCAACACCCAGAAAGCCGACAACGTTTGGTACACCATATCCGGCTCTCGCATGACGAGCAAGCCCGCGCAAAAGGGCGTGTATATCCACCAAGGCAAGAAGGTCGTGGTGAAATGACCGCCGAAACAACGGATGGCAACGCACGAAACATCACGAAATGCGATGACGGACGTGCAGGGGCGGGCCCTGTGCCCGTCCGCAACCCGAATGGAAAAAAACGAAACATTACCATTTGCAATGGCGGACGGCCACAGGGGCCGCACCCTGCAAATGATACCGAATTGACAACATATCATCAATACCACATCAACAACAAATCACGATGACACAACCACGGCAAATGACAACACGCAAGGCAATGCGAATGCGAAGATTTGACTACTCGTCGCAAGGCGCATACTTCATCACGATTGTCACCAACAACCGCAAGAACCTCTTTGGCAGTGTCGTGGACGGAGAGATGGAACAAAACGAGGCTGGCATGATGGTCGCAAAGGAATACGAGGCTCTCGAACAACATTTTAAGGGCATGGGATGCTTGGACTATGTTGTCATGCCCAACCATTTCCATTGCATGATTTATTTGGACAAGGACAAGGGCATAACATTACCAAAGATAATGGAACACTTCAAGTCTATCACTACGCACAAATATATCATCGGGGTTAAGGAAAATGGATGGCAACGATTTGACCAAAAGTTGTGGCAACGCAACTATTGGGATGACATCATCTTCAATGGACTGCAATATGAGATGGTGCGACGTTACATCGCCTTGAACCCCTCGCGATGGAACAAGGACGCGATAAACATTGACCACGACACCAATGTAGACCACATACTGAAACGCCTCAAGGACTTGCGATGACATAATTTCGGTTGGATTATTACAATATTCGGTCGCGGACGGGCACAGGGCCCGCACCCTGCAAAACATCTCGAAATCCAACAACCATCGTGCAGGGGCGGGCCCCGTGCCCGTCCGCAACCCGAATGGCAACATACGGACGAAACTTCACGACAATGCAATGACGAATTTCATGAAATGCAACGGCGGACGGCCACAGGGGCCGCACCCTGCAAAACATAAAAAACTATCGATTATGAAACATTTATTCTTTTCTCTGCTGCTCCTTGCCAGCACTTCCGCAATGGCGCAGAAATACGCGGGAGGCGACATCTCCATGTTGCCGAAATATGAGGAGGCGGGAGCTAAATACTACACTCACGATGGCAAGAGCATCAGCAACGTGCTCGCCTTCTTCAAGGACCAAGGCATGAACGCCATGCGTGTGCGCCTATTCGTGGACCCGAAAAAGCAAACCACGAACTATTACGACAACGACAAGAAATGGAAATGGGAGACCGATGAAAACGTGTGCCAAGACCTGGATTGGGTCAAGACGTTGGGCAAACGGATAAAGGATGAGGGAATGAAGTTCATGCTCGACTTCCACTATTCCGACACGTGGGCGGATCCTGGCAAGCAGTGGACTCCGGCGGCGTGGGCGAGCCTCGACGACAACGCCCTCGAACAAAAGATTTACTCCTACACCAAGGACGCGTTGGCACAGCTCAAGGCTGCTGGCGCGGAGCCCGACATGATACAGACGGGCAACGAGATAAGCTACGGCATGATGTGGGGACAGCCAAATGGCACGCTGAAGCAATGCTGGCCCTCATCGTCAGACAACTGGACACGTTTCACCAACCTGCTGAAGCAAGCCACGAAAGCGTGCCGCGAGGAATGCCCCAACGCGAAAATCATAATACATACGGAACGGACATCCATTTCGCAACAAAATGACAACAAGTCTTACGCCGCACTGAGCAACTTCTACAAGAAGATGAAGGAGGCTGGCATCGACTACGACATCATCGGCTTGAGCTATTATCCCTATTTCCACGGTGCCATCTCTGAGCTTGAGGGCGCCATCGACCTCTTGGAGAAGGACTACGCAGACAAGAGCATCATGGTGATGGAGTTTGGCTACCCATACGCATGGGCGGTTGGCGGCACGACCTACGACTACACGTCAACATACCCCTACTCCGACGCTGGTCAGAAGGCGATAACAGCCGACGTGGTGACCATGCTCAACAAGCACAACAGCGTGAACGGCCTCTTCTGGTGGTGGCCCGAATACAACGCCAAGGGCACGAGCCTCTCCGGATGGTACAACGCCCCGCTCTTCGACAGCAGAACAGGCAAGGCAACGTCCGCCATGACGGAGCTTTGCAAGTTTGCCAGCTCCACGGCAAGCATCCACAATGTCACCCTCAACGGCACGCCAAGCTGCGACAACAACTACTACACGCTCGCCGGACAACGCGTCAGCTCCCCACGCCACGGCGTGTATATCCACAAGGGCCGCAAAGAGGTGAAAAAGTGAAGAAACAGTGCCCCCACGCATGGCATTCCGGCTTTACGCTTGAATCGCGTCGCCTTTACGCTTGAATCGCATTGCCTTTACGCTTGAATCGCATTGCCTTTACGCTTGAATCGCGATGCGATTCAAGCGTAAAGCCGATGTCATAAAGGCAGGAGCCATGTAGAATTGTGTAAACGCTTGATTATCATGCTTCTATCTTCACACGGATTTCAAAGATCTTAAAGATGTCGGCTTCGCCGATTACGCATACCGTCTTTCAACCGCTTGCAGGGGCGGGCCCTGTGCCCGTCCGCAACCCGAATGGCCCGATGTATCGGAT
>DAIOUH010000166.1:0-4839 GCA_036751585.1 Prevotella sp.
TGCACTTCATAAGTAGCGATTGACTTCCAACCATAACCCACGACCTGACTTTTAACCTCATCGTCAGAGATGGGTTTTGCCCCTTTCAGCACACAACAACCCTCGTCATCGACCGTGTATCTCATGTCGAAAAGGTTCATGTCCAACTTGCATTCCTCAACCCTTAAATCGTCTGAATCGCAACTACCCAAGATGAACGCATAGGTAATAAGGATTACGATAGATAAAAACTTTCTTGCCATAGAAATAAAAATAAGATTCCTTTAGTCATTAAACGCTGAACATGACAAAAACTTGCATGAAGTTCTCACTTTTTTTATGTGAAGATCTCAACTTTCTCAATGATAAAGATAAAAAACGCGCGAGGCACTTGATATTTATCAATAATATATGGTAATTGAATATTTTTCTCAAAATTATTTTGATATTTCAAAATATCATCGTACCTTTGCACTCGCAATTCAGAAATGAAGAAGCAAGCTATTTAACATCGCGGAGTGGAGCAGTTGGTAGCTCGCCAGGCTCATAACCTGGAGGTCGCACGTTCGAATCCTGCCTCCGCAACTAATATAAGCGAAGCAAGTATTTAATACTTGTTTCGCTTTCTTTTATTTGTCTTTCTGTAGCAAAATGTTCTGTATGCATGTTTTTTCAGCTTGTGCCACTTATTGACACACCATGCGTCTATCTTTGCAGCGTAATTATAAAATAAGAGGTAAAGACATGGCAAAGACACGCATTCAGTACATTAAGGAGGCTGCCAAGAAACTTGTTGACAGCAAGTTGCAGCGCTTGGGCGCGACAAGGACACAGGAGATATTCCACGGCGTGATGCAGACGGTAGGACTGGAGACGATGGAAGAGGTGTACCTGTTTGTGGCTCATTTTGACCTCACTTGCCGTGACCACGCATCCAATATGGACGACTTGGCCACCTACTTCGAGTGTTCATCGCTCGACATGCTCGAATACATTTCCGCACTCAAGTCACTGGAGCGCAAAGGGCTAATTGTGCGCCGCGGTAATCGAGAGGATAACATCTTCAAGCAGGATTTCGCTGTGAGCGACACAGTGATGTCGGCCATCATCGACAACAAGCCAGTTACTATTGGCAAGGTGGACGTTAGTGATGTACAGATTGACAAATACGAGTTCTGCAGACGCATAGCCGAGAAGATAGAAGACGAAGAGGTGGTGACCGACGACCTGGTGCTGTTCACCAAAAAGCAAGAGCAAGCCTGTGCACACCTGCCATTCGTAAAAAAGATCATGGGTGACGTACCAGAGTTGCCCGACCGCATCCTGTTCTACGACATGTGCCGAGACAACTTCGAAAGCGACGGGGAGCGCAATTCAGAAATAGCAACAACGATGAAGGACATATTCTCCAACGTCAGCCAGCGAATCCGTACAAAAAAAGCTCTCATAAAAGGCGAGCACACGCTCATGCGGCTCGGCCTGATAGAACTTGTTGACGATGATGAGATGACACTCACCGATGAGGGTAAGGCTTACTTCTACGAGGAGGATGTAGAGGCTTTCTGCAAGTCACTTCAATGCGAAGACATATATGCCTTCATTGATGAGGTGAACGATTACTTTCACGACAGGCGCAATTATGATTCCGACAAAGCTGGGTGCATAGGTAAAATAGAAAAGAGATTGTCAAAAATGGAAGCGGCAAACAAGCACCTTCCCGAAGTGCAAAAACTAATCCGCATTTCTTCTTACGCTTGCGATCGGACGTTGCTATACAGCATTTGTCATGACATGATTGAAGGCGAGCCTACCTCTCTGTCCTACGAGATAAGCACTCTCTATCCTGCTCGAGATCGAAGAGCAACCATGAAAAACATCAAGGACCATGAGCACCCACTGCAAAAGATGGGATTGGTGGAAATCGAAAAGTCATCGTCACTATATGGTGATAACACCCAAATAGTCCTTACCGACAAGGGCAAGGAGTTATTGCTTGGTGAGGACGCAAAACTGTATATAAATGAGGTATCGGACAAACAGTTGCTCGCCAGCGACAAGATTGTAGAGAAGCACCTGTTTTTCTCTGGCAAGCTGGAGGAGCAATTGGAGCTTCTTCGCAACAGCTTGAAGGAAGACAACTACGATACACTCTGCAAACGATTGGAGAAAAACCATCTGCCCAAGGGCATAGCCGTGCTGTTCTACGGCGAGCCGGGAACTGGAAAGACGGAAAGCGTGATGCAGATAGCCCGGGCCACGGGACGCGCCATCATGCACGTGGACATCAGCGCAACCAAGACCTGCTGGTTTGGCGAGAGTGAGAAACTCATCAAGAAGGTATTTACCGACTACCGCCGCCTCTGTGAGAAAAGCAAGATAAAACCCATCCTGCTGTTCAACGAGGCTGACGCAGTATTCTCCAAGCGCAAGGACGTGGGCAGCGGCAGCGTGGCACAGACTGAGAATGCCATACAGAACATAATACTTGAGGAGATGGAGAACCTCGACGGTATTCTCATTGCCACCACCAACCTTGCAGAGAACCTCGACAGGGCGTTTGAGCGCCGTTTCCTGTTCAAGATACGTTTTAGCAAACCCACCATAGAGGCAAAGACCAGCATTTGGATGAGCAAACTGCCAGAACTTTCTTCTGCAGATGCCCACAGGTTGGCGACCAACTACGACTTCAGCGGCGGACAGATAGACAACATCACACGAAAGGCCCTCATGCAGGAGATAATAAAAGGCGTAAAGCCAAGTGTTGACAATATTGCGAAAATATGCAACGAGGAGGAAATATCAAAGAGCAATATCAGCAAGATTGGATTCAGGTCATAAACAGAAATTAGTATGATGAGATAATACATAAAAAAGCCCGACTGAAATAATCCAGTCGGGCAAATATCATTCTAACTTTCCTTTAAGGAATGCCAAATACTAAGCAATCATGCTTTTACAGGCCAGCCGCAGCAGCAATCCAATCGTAAACACCAGAGCAAACACCGAAAGCGACGACACCAAGCGTGCAAATGGCCAAAGCCAGTTTTGTGCTTGTCGCGCTCTTGAATGTTGGCAAAGGATTGTCATTTGGCTTGATGAACATGGCCTTGACAATAAGCAAATAGTAGTAAAGACTTATCACCGTGTTAACCAATGCGATAAATACTACCGCGTAGGTCAATGAGCCAATGGTCGTAGTGACTTGAGCACCATCGGCTGCTGCCATGAACGAGAAGAATTTTGAGAACATACCAGCAAATGGAGGAATTCCACCAAGCGAGAACAAAGCGAGCGTCATGATAAAGCTCAGACGCGGGTTGGTCTTGTAGAAACCATTGTAGCTGTCCATGTCGACGGTTCCCTGGTGCTCTTCAACAGACGAGATGATAGCGAATACAGCAAGGTTGGCAACCACGTATATGAGCACATAATAGCTCAGCGCGGCAACGCTCAAAGCCGTATTGCCAAGAATGGCAAGAACGATGTATCCTGCCTGTGAAATTGAAGAGAATGCCATGAAGCGCTTGAGATTCTTCTGATGGATAGCGAAGAGGTTGGCGATGGTGATGGAGAGCACAATAACCACCATCAACATATAACGCCAATAATCCACCAATGGAGCGAAGACCTTCATGAGAATAGCACATAGCGCGAAAGCGGCAGCACCCTTGGAAACCACGGAAAGGTAACCTGTGACGGTTGTTGGAGCGCCTTGATAGGTGTCTGCCGTCCAGAAGTGGAAAGGAACAAGGGAAATCTTGAATCCCAAACCTGAGAAGAAAAACACCATACCCAAGATGGTAAGAGGTGTGGCAGTGATATGTGAGACCACATCCTCAAAATAGAGTGAACCTGTGGCACCATAGACAAAGCTAATGCCAAAGAGCATCACACCGCTTGAGAATGTTGCGGTAAGGATAAACTTAGCGCCTGCCTCAGCTGAATAGTGACGGTATTTATCCATGGCTACAAGACATGCCATTGGCACGGAAGCCATCTCAAGTCCAAGGAAGAACATGAGGAAATGATTTGCGCTTACCATCATGTTCATGCCAAGAAGTGTTGAGATTACGAGAACGTAAAATTCTCCCTCCTTGAAAGCTGTGTCAGAGCGACGAAGCCATTCACGAGCTTGAATCAACACGATGAGTGTACCAAAAGCCAAGATGGTCTTGATGATGCCAATGCTCGCGTTTGTGACGTACATGCCACCGAAAGACTCAGCCGTGGCTGTAGGGAAAATGTTGATGAGAATATGGATAAACATCAACACGCAAACAAGCGGATTAAACCATTTTCTGAGCTCACCTGCTACATTGTTTGCGACAGACGCTTGCTCTTTCGCCAATGCCAACTCACCCTTGTCCGCTTGGTGTATGGCCAAAGGAGAAGCTTTCTGGGCTGTGAGGAGATCTACGACGAACACTATCAGAAGGATAATTGTCAACGTGACCTCCGGAATCATATTTAGAAATTGACTGTAATCGATATTCATAGTTTCTTACTGAAAAACTTATTAACTTAAAGTCCCATTATATGGCTAATCATTGGTCCGACAGCATCATTGATGATGTTTTGAGCCCACAATGGAGCAAGACCAAGGCCAGCGACACAAATGATAAGTCCGCCCACAGCTATTCTCTCATCCCATGTGGCATCAGTGAGTTTGTAATACTCTGGATTCGGTACTTTCTGGTAAAGTATCTTACCCACTACACGAAGGATGTAGACGGCCGTGATGACTATCGATGTACAGGCGATTATGGTGCAGGTGCGATGGAAGATGTCAGCGTTTTGGAACGAGCCAACAAAGATATTCATCTCTGCTACGAAGCCCGAGAAGCCCGGCAAGCCAAGGTT
>DAIOUH010000167.1:0-4822 GCA_036751585.1 Prevotella sp.
CGGCGTCGGATAGTTCACCGCGGTTCTCTATAGTCTGATAAGAGAGGCACCGCCTTGCGTCGAACCGCGTGATGTCGCCATAGCCTTCCACATGGCTTGCCGGCAGACTGACGGCATGTGTGGGACAGGCGTCTACGCAACGGTGGCACGTGCCACAGCGGTTTGGCTTGGGCTCATCGGGCGGAAGTTCCTCTGTAATAAACAATTCGCCAAGGAAGAACTCACTTCCAGCGTGGGGAATGATGAGCTGCTGGTTCTTGCCAATCCATCCCAATCCGGCTTGCACCGCCCAATAACGCTCCAGCACTGGAGCCGAGTCCACGAAAGCGCGATAATCGGCAATGCCCACGCTTGCGGCAAGCTCACGCAGCTTTTGCTTCACTATGTCGTGATAGTCAAGTCCCAACGCATAATCGGCAAGCTGCGGCTCGCCCTCTGGCAGTCGGTGGGCAGGGAAATAATTGAGAGCCACCACCACGATGGTCCTCACCCCTGGCACAAGCAGGCGCGGGTCAAAGCGCTTGTCGAGGTTGTTTTCAAGATAAGCCATGTCGGCGTTGCCGCCGTCAGCGAGCCAATCAAGGTAATGCCGCCTCATGGCATCGGTCACGGGACAGGCTTTGGCAAAGCCACAAACGAAAAAGCCGAGGCGGGAAGCTTCGGCTTTTATTTTGTCTTTCAATGATTTACCTGTGAGCATCTAATTTACATTAAGATGTGAGTATCTATTCGCGTTAAGAATGGTAACGAGTCTGACAACGACTTATTCAAACGTCTTGAACTCATAGCCTTGGCTTTTCAGCCACGCGAGACTCTCCGGGAGAGCCGTGCGCAACTTGTCTATCGCCTTCAGCGAGTCGTGAAACGTGATGATGGAGCCGTTGCGGGCGTATCGTTTCACGTTGTTCACCACGTCGCGAGCCGTCATCCACTTGGAATAGTCGCGCGTGACGAGATCCCACATTATTATTTTATAGTAGCGATTCACCCACCAATACACGTCTGCCTTCATCCAACCGTGAGGCGGTCTGAAGAGATGCGCCTTTATCAGCTCGTTGGCCATCGCCACGTCTTGACCGTAGGTTATGGCCATATGCTTCAAGCTGCCGAGATGATGGAAAGTGTGGTTTCCCACTTGGTGACCCTCCTCCACTATACGGTTGTAGAGGTCATGGTATCTCAGCACGTTCTCCCCCACCATGAAGAACGTGGCTTTCACGCCATACTCCTTCAAGGTGTCGAGGATAAACGGTGTCGATTCGGGTATGGGCCCGTCATCGAAAGTGAGGTATACGGAGTGGTCGTGCCGGTCCATCCGCCAAACGGCTTTTGGGTAAATCCAGCGCAACCACTTCGACGGTTGTTCAATGAACATCGCTTGCCAGGGTTTATTGCTGCACGGTGCCGCCTTGTGCCATGTAGCGCGCGTAGAGGCGCTGCATGGTGCCCTGCTGCTGCTTCGCGAGCTTGGCGTCGAAGAGCTTCGTCACCTCGGCGGTCTGATCCATGATGGACAACTGCGTCAGCACGTCGCGAGCCGACTGCTGGAAGCGGATGCCTTGCAGGCTGAGGTAATAGTTGACGTATTGCTCGGCGTTGTCAAACACTTTCTTGTCATACTTCGTGGCGTTTGCCTTGTCGCCAATGAGGGCGTAAGCCTTGGCGATGTCAGAGCCGCCCGACATGTAGTTTATCGGCACGTTGTACTCTGGTATCTCCTTCATGGCCTTGGCGAGAGCCTTCCTTGCGAGGTCTTTCCTGCCATCGGCAATGAGGTGCAGGGCGAGTGTGGCGAAGAGGCGGCGATGCGTGTAGCACATCCTCATCACGGTCTCGTCGATATACAGTCCTGGCTGCGACAAGCCACCATAGCGGAAGCGTTCCATCATGTTGTGATAGGTCTTCATGGTGTCGAAGTTCTTAGCACCGGGCTTGTTGGTCGTGAACGGCGTGATACGGTTGGCGAGACCTTCCTGCACGAAGTTGTCGCCAAGGTTCATGAAGTTCTCCTCACCCACGGTGATAGCCACGTAGAGCGGACGTGTCCAGTTGCACTGGGCAATCATCTCAAGCATCATGAGGTCGTTCTTGTAGAGGGCATTCTTGCCCTTGAGCGAGATGACCATTCGGTCTGGTATGGTGTCGGAAGCCATCATCATGCCACTCTTGCGCACGGCGTTCTTGTCGATGGTGACAAAGACGGTGTCGGTCGGGATGACATGGAAGTCTTGGCTCTTTGAGCGCACCCAGTATTTGAGGATGTTTTTCAGCTCAAACGGGTCGTTGCCGAATTGCGCCTTTGCCTGTGCCGGGTTCTGCTTGTAGAACTGCTTGATTTGGTCCTTGAGCGAAGGCTGCACCTCTATATACTCATTGGTGCCGGAGCAATAGTCGAGCCTTGGCCACGTGATAGGCACGGCTGGCGAGTTGTAAGCCGGGCGCTTCATCTGGTCGATATACCAGTCGGTCTGCAAGTAAGAGAGGTTGCAGACGCGCGCGTCGGTCCTCACGCCCTCGGTCTCCTGGTTGTACCAAAGTGGGAAGGTGTCGTTGTCGCCATTGGTGAATATTATCGGGTCGCCCTTGTCTTGCAGCGACATGAGATAGTTGCGGCCGAAGTCGCGGCAAGTGTATCGTCCGGAGCGGTCGTGGTCGTCCCACGTCTGAGATACCATCTGCAGAGGCACGAGCAGACAGAGCACGCCGATGACGGCTGCGAGAGCCACGCGGTTCATCTTCACGCGCTTGCCCAGCAGGTCGTAGAGTGCCGCCACGCCCATGCCACACCAGATGGCGAAGGCATAGAACGAGCCGGCGTAAGCATAGTCGCGCTCACGAGGCTGCACTGGCGTCTGGTTGAGGTATATCACGATGGCGAGACCTGTCATGAAGAACAGGAAGAACACCACCCAGAACTGGCGTATGCCGCGACGGCCGCGGAACGCTTGCCAGAAGAGACCGATAAGGCCAAGGATGAGAGGCAGGCAATAGAACACGTTGTGCCCCTTGTTGCCCTCGGGGTTGGTCACTGGGTCATAGGCTTGCAGGTCCTTAGGCAGTTTCGACTGGTCGCCAAGGCGCGCGTTGTCGATAAACGGTATGCCGGTAATCCAGTTGCCATGCTCCAACTCTCCGTTGCCTTGGATGTCGTTTTGGCGACCTGCGAAGTTCCACATGAAGTAGCGCCAGTACATGAAGTTGCACTGGTAAGACAGGAAGAACTGTATGTTGTCTATCTGCGATGGCACTTTCACGGTCATCTGCTCGCCACAACGGTCGTAAGGCACCTCGGTGCCGTTGACGCCGCCCATCCACGACTCATAGTCCTGGGCGTGGCTGGAGTCGTACATACGTGGGAATATCATGTTCTGCGCGTAGACATACTTGTCCTTGTGCGTCACCACGATGTATGAGTCTTTCTCGTTTTTCGACGATTTCTCCTTGCGGCTGTAAACTGGCGCGCCCGATTTCATCACGGGCTTACACATGTCGCCATCTTGCTGCAACGCCACCTGCGAGGTGTAGGCCTGGCCGTAGAGCAACGGGCGGTCGCCATACTGGTCGCGGCTGAGATAAGAGCCAAGGGTGAAGATGTCCTCTGGCGAGTTCTGGTCCATTGGCGGATTGGCCACGGAGCGGATTACGACGAGGGCATAAGAAGAGTAGCCTATCATCAGCATGAGCATGCAGAGCAGGGCGGTGTTCTTGAAACGGGAGGTAACGAGATACACCGGCTTCTTCTCGACAATCTTCTTGCGGTTGAGCAGGAAGGCGACGATGGCGAGCACGATGATGCCAATGATAAACGCCGACCAGCCATAGCCATAAAACGGTATGCCGATGAGGGCGAACGAGAGCAGGAACGAGATGTTCTCGCGCTTCACGCTGCGTGCCGCGAAGCTCTCGTAGATGGCCCAAATGGTGCACCCCACGAGGCAGGCTATGTAGATGATGAGTCCCGTGTTGAACGGCAGGCCAAGGGTGTTGACGAAGAACAGCTCAAACCATCCGCCCACGGTCACGATGCCTGGCACCACGCCATAGAGCACGGCGGCGAGGATGACGAAGCTGATGCACAACGCTATGAGCGAGCCTTTCACCTCCACGTTGGGGAAACGCTTGTAGCAATACACCAGCACGATGGCCGGGAGGCACAAGAGGTTGAGCAAGTGGACGCCGATGGATAGGCCGGTCATGTAGAATATCAACACGAGCCAACGGTCGGAGTGAGGCTCGTCGGCATGGTCTTCCCACTTGAGTATAAGCCAGAACACCACGGCTGTGAACGCCGAGGAATAGGCATAGACCTCACCCTCGACGGCTGAGAACCAAAACGTGTCGGACCATGTGTAGATGAGCGCGCCCACCATACCCGAAGCCTCGATGGCAATGGTCTTGGCGAGGGTCAACTCGCTCCAGTCTTTCACTATGAGCTTACGCACGAGGTGAGTGATAGTCCAGAAGAGGAAGAGGATTGTCGTGGCTGAAAGCAGCGCCGACATGGTGTTCACCATTCGCGCTACCTGCGACGGGTCGCTCGCGAAATGGGAGAAGAGGTTGGCGGTGAGCATGAAGAATGGTGCCCCTGGCGGGTGGCCGATCTCCAGTTTGTAGCCTGTTGTGATAAACTCAGGACAGTCCCAAAACGAGGCTGTCGGCTCAATGGTAGACACGTAGGTGAAGGCGGCAATCACGAATGCCACCCAGCCAAGGACCGTGTCCACTAAACGGTATTGTTTCATCTTTACCTTATAAATACTGTTGAGTTACTGCAATAATTCCGTGCAAAGTTACTCAATTTATCACAGTTGGCAAATATAAT
>DAIOUH010000168.1:0-4701 GCA_036751585.1 Prevotella sp.
TGGCAAAGGTTTATGAGTTTTTGGCCAACGGCTTCGAGGAAATAGAGGCATTGGCTCCCGTGGATATTTTGCGTCGTGGTGGCGTGGAAGTGAAGACCGTAAGCGTCACCGGCAGCGATTTTGTGGAATCGTCGCATGGCGTGACCATCAAGGCAGACATGAAGTTTGAGGGTGGCGACTTCACCGACGCCGACCTCCTGATGATTCCCGGAGGCATGCCAGGCTCCACCAACCTCAACGCCCACGAAGGCGTGCGCAAGGCATTGAGAGCCCAGTACGATGCCGGCAAGCGCGTGGCAGCCATTTGCGCCGCGCCCATGGTGCTCGCCTCTATTGGCGTGCTCGACGGCAAACGCGCCACATGCTCACCTGGATTCGAGAAATACCTGCCCAACGCCACTTACACCGCCAACCTCTTTGAGGAAGACGGACTCGTGACCACAGGAGAAGGCCCTGCCGCCACCCTGCCCTACGCCTATCACATATTGGGCTACTTCATACCTAAGAGCGCGGTGGAAGACCTCAAGAAGAAAATGCAATATGCACACCTCATGGCTTAAAGCAAAAAGCAAACAAGACAAGGATTGCGCATGGACTATATAATAATTGTAGCCGGCGGAAGAGGCACAAGGATGGGCACGGCTGTGCCCAAGCAGTTTCTGCCCATTGGCGACAAGCCTGTGCTGATGCACACGATAAAGCGCTTCTACGACTACGACCACGCCCTCGGCATAATCGTGGTCTTGCCCAAGGACCAACAAGCCACATGGAAGGAGCTGTGCGAGAAGCATCAATTTGCCATTCCGCATCGCGTGGCTGACGGTGGGGCAACGCGTTTTGAGAGTTCCAAAAACGGGCTCGCCCTTGTCCCAGACGGCGAGGAAGGCGTGGTGGGATTTCACGATGGCGTGAGACCGTTTGTGTCAAACGATGTGATAACCAATTGCTTCGAGACGGCACATGAGGAATACACCGCCGTGCCCGTGGTGCCTGTCACCGACACCCTTCGCCATGTTGACTCCCGCACCACGAGGACTTTCACGGTGGATCGCTCGCTGTACAGGGCCGTGCAGACGCCTCAAGTGTTTGACATAGCCCTCGCCAAGCAAGCATTCAACCAGCCTGACCGAAAAACATTTACCGACGATGCCTCGGTGGTGGAGAGCCTTGGAGTAAGCATCAACACGGTTGACGGAAACAAGGAAAACATAAAGATTACCACGCCATTCGACCTGAAAGTGGCGGAGGTGTTAGCGGAATCAGACAATTGAACAGTATATTCAGTCAAGACATCATGTATCTCCCTGGCGTGGGGCCAAAGCGCAAGGAGATACTGGTAAGTCAGCTCAAAATAAAGACTTGGGGTGACTTGATTGAGTATTACCCATATAAATATGTGGACAGGTCAAAGGTCTATCCCATTCGCGAGTTGAGCGGCGAGATGCCCTTGGTGCAGATCAAGGGCGCGATACAAAGCTTTGAAGAGTTTGGTGAAGGTCGCAAGAAACGCATAGTGGCGCATTTCTCGGATGGAAGTGACATGGTTGACCTCGTGTGGTTTGGCGGCAAGAACTGGGTCTACGACAGCTATAAGCCAGGAGTGGAGTATGTCGTCTTCGGCAAGCCACAACCCTACAACGGGCGATACCAGTTTGCTCACCCCGACATCGAGAAGGCATCGAACCTTCAGCTCTCGACAATGGGGATGCAACCTTATTATATCACCACCCAAACCATGAAAGACCGTGGCATCACGTCGAGAGCCATGGAGAAGATGACAAAGGCTCTCGTGGCGCGCATTCCGCAAGGTTCCATTCCGGAGACACTACCGCAAGAGCAAACCACAAGGCTACACCTCATATCAAGGGATGATGCCCTGAGGAAGATACACTACCCGCAGTCGTTGCGCGACGTGCAACAAGCTCAGGAGCGACTGAAATTCGAGGAGCTGTTTTATGTGCAGCTCAACATCTTGCGCTATGCCGCTGAGCAACGCCACAAATACCGTGGCTACAATTTCACGCGCGTCGGGGAGCCTCTCAACATATTCTACAAGAACAACCTGCCATTTGAATTGACCAACGCCCAAAAGCGGGTGGTTCACGAGATTCGCGACGACATGCGGTCAGGCATTCAGATGAACCGACTGTTGCAAGGCGACGTGGGCTCTGGAAAGACCCTTGTCGCGCTCATGGCCATGCTCATAGCCATTGGCAACGGATTCCAGGCTTGCATAATGGCGCCAACGGAAATATTGGCGGAGCAACACTTGCATACCATCACCGAGTTTCTGAAAGGCATGGACATCAAGGTAGAACTGCTCACGGGGATAGTGAAAGGGAAGAAACGCACCGAGGTGCTCGAAGCCCTCGCCGACGGCTCCATTAATATTATCGTAGGAACACACGCGCTCATTGAAGACAACGTGGTCTTCAAAAAACTCGGCCTTGCCATAATCGACGAGCAACACAGGTTCGGGGTGGCGCAACGGGCGAGACTATGGAAGAAGAGCGAGCGACCGCCACATATATTAGTGATGACCGCGACACCCATTCCGCGCACGCTTGCCATGACCTTGTATGGCGACCTCGACGTGAGCGTGATAGACGAGTTGCCACCAGGAAGGAAACCCATTGTCACCATCCACAAATACAACAACCAAATGACCTCCCTCTATGCCGGCATTGCCAAGCAAATAAATGAAGGGAGACAGGTCTACATTGTCTTTCCTGTCATTGAGGAGGGAAAGAAGAAAGACTTGAAAAACCTTGAGGATGGCTACGAGACGCTCAAGCAAGTATTCCCGCAATACTCCATGAGCAAGGTTCACGGCCAGATGAAACCCAAGGACAAGGAAGCGGAAATGCAAAAGTTCGTGCAGGGGAAAACGCAAATCCTGGTAGCCACCACCGTGATTGAGGTAGGCGTCAACGTGCCCAATGCCTCCGTGATGGTGATAATGGACGCCCAGCGGTTCGGTCTCTCACAGCTCCACCAGCTTCGCGGACGCGTGGGGCGAGGAGCCAAACAAAGTTTTTGCATACTCGTGACAAGCTATGAACTGTCGCAAGACACTCGCAAGCGTATCGACATAATGTGCCAAACCAACGATGGGTTCAGGATAGCGGAGGCAGATTTGAAGCTCCGTGGCCCTGGCGACTTGGAAGGGACAGCCCAAAGCGGCATGGCGTTTGACTTGAAGATAGCCAACATCGCCCGCGATGGACAAATAGTGCAGCTCGCGAGAAACGAGGCAAAGAAGGTATTGGACGATGACCCTGACTGCACCAACCCAAAATACGACCTGTTATGGCAACGGTTGAGGGAATTGAAAAACACGAATGTAAATTGGGGTGTCATTAGTTAACAAGCGCCCGCACTTTCCTAACGTTTGTTAACGCAATCACGATTGCACGCAATTTCTGTTAAACAACCAATAAAAAACTCTTGAGCCAAATCAATTTTGACATAATTTTTATATCTTTGTGCGTGCAATTGAAACATATTCTACTGTCTCATTGCAAACCTGAAAGAAATTACACTGAATGACATTAAAAAAGAATATCAAGATATTTGGGGCATTATTGTTTTTTGTTTTCACGGCCGGCACCACAATGGCACAGGACCTATTAGCAAGGCAAGCTCCAATAGACAGAAGGGCAAAAAAACTCGACTCAATAGAAGTAAGGAGCATGGTAGAACGCGAGAATTACCAATCGCCAGCCGCACAACTCTACGGTGACGAATGGGACAACACGTACGCTCACCGTGCCACAGAGCTTCCCGACTCTTTCACCATTAACCTCCGTCACTTCTGCATGCCGACGCCAAGCCGCGTGGTGACAAGCAATTTCGGCTCAAGATGGGGTCGCCAACACAAGGGACTGGACATTAAAGTATATACGGGCGACACCATCCGCGCCGCTTTCAGTGGAAAAGTCAGAATCGTGAGATATGAGGCTGGCGGGTATGGCAATTATATTGTAATAAGGCATCCCAATGGCCTTGAGACAATTTACGGACACCTTTCCAAGCAACTTGTGACAGAGAACGAGAACGTCAGGGCGGGCGAACCTATCGGACTTGGTGGCAACACCGGTCGAAGCACTGGATCTCACTTGCATTTTGAGACTCGCCTTTGTGGGGTCGCACTTAACCCGGCACTTTTCTTTGACTTCCGCAACCAAGATGTAACAGGAGATTGTTACACGTTCAACAAGCGAACATACGACAGGGAGTCGGATGTGGCAACACGTGAACGTGGAAAGGTCGGCAACGGAGGATATACTCACGACATGATTTATGGCGAGCTTGGACGCAGCAACGACGACACGCCTGAGGACGTGCGCGAGGCCATGAACGCTCCAGAGCGTGTATACTATAAAGTACAGAGCGGAGAGACCCTCGCTTCCATTGCCAAGAAAGTGGGAGTAAGCGTCGAGAAGATAATGCGCTTGAATGGTTTCAGAAGCAAGAGCCAGAAAGTAAGAGCGGGAATGATTATCAGATATGTATAATCATCTGATAATTCTTGAAATAAGAAAGAACGATTGAAAGATTAAAGCATAAAAGCTATTTTCTCACGAAAGACCTGATTACGAAATAAAGATGTAAGAGGGTCGTACGCACAAAACCATAATGTTTCGCCATGACACGGAATCTTTCCTTAAGCGAGGCCTTATGGTTTTTGTTTGTCATGCC
>DAIOUH010000169.1:0-4646 GCA_036751585.1 Prevotella sp.
TTTTTGTCCGGCAAAGATAACAATAATTATCATATTTTTGTCGCTTAATCTCTTATTTTACAGTAACTTTGCACATTATTTATTTTATATAGCTATATTTTTTTGAAGACTTTTGAAGAATTGGGCGTGAGCGAGCCTATCCGCCGCGCCATTGAAGAACTTGGATTCGAGCAGCCGATGCCCGTCCAAGAGGAAGTTATTCCGTATTTGTTGGGTGAGCACAACGATGTAATCGCGCTGGCACAGACCGGCACGGGCAAGACCGCCGCTTACGGCATTCCCGTGTTGCAGAAGACCGATGCCACGACAAAAGACACACAGGCTCTCATCTTGAGCCCTACGCGTGAGCTGTGCTTGCAGATAGCCGACGACCTCAACTCGTTTGCTAAATACATTCCCCACATGCACATCATCCCCGTGTATGGCGGCGCGTCTATCGTGACGCAAATAAACGAGTTGCGACATGGCGCGCAAATCATCGTGGCTACGCCTGGCCGACTCATCGACCTCATGGAGCGTGGCAAGGTGAAGCTCGACAACATACGCAACGTGGTGCTCGACGAGGCCGACGAGATGCTCAACATGGGATTCTCCGACAGCATCAACGCCATCTTCGAACATGTGCCCGAAGACCGCAACACGCTGCTCTTCTCCGCCACCATGAGCAAGGAGATAGAGAAAATAGCGACAAACTACCTGCACGACTACAAGGAGATTGTGGTGGGCTCGCGCAACGAGGGTGCCGAGAACGTGAACCACATCTATTATCTCGTGAACGCCAAGGACAAATACCTGGCCTTGAAGCGCATCGTGGACTTCTACCCACGCATCTACGCCATCATATTCTGCCGCACCAAGCTGGAGACGCAGGAGGTGGCAGACAAGCTCATAAAGGACGGCTACAACGCCGAGTCGCTGCACGGCGACCTGTCGCAGCAGCAACGCGACCTCACGATGCAGAAGTTCAGGCAACACTTGGTGCAACTGCTCGTGGCTACCGACGTGGCGGCGCGCGGTCTCGACGTGGACGACCTCACCCATGTCATCAACTACGGCTTGCCCGACGACGTGGAGAACTACACCCACAGGTCCGGACGCACGGGACGCGCGGGAAAGAAAGGCACCAGCATATCCATCATACACTCGCGCGAGAAGTTCAAGGTGAAAGCCATAGAAAAGGTCATTGGCAAGGAGTTTGTCGACGGCACGCTGCCCACGCCTGAGGAGATATGCAAGAAGCAGCTCTTCAAGACCATGGACGACATCATGAAGACCGACGTCGACGAGGACTTGATTGCGCCTTATATGGCAGACATCAACCGCCAGTTTGAGTATATCGACAAGGAAGACATCATAAAGAAGATGGTGTCTAACACGTTTGGCCGCTTCCTCGACTACTATAAGAACGCGCCAACGATAGAGAAGCCCACAAGGGGCAACGCGCGCGACGACAGAAGGAAGAAGGGCGAGAAAGGCCGTAACGGCTCTCGTGGCGACCGTCAACGCGGTCCGCGCAAGGCCGAGGCGGGCTATCGCAGGCTCTTCATCAACCTGGGAAAAGCCGACGGCTTCTACCCTGGCGAGGTGATGCAGTTTATCAACCACCACGTGCACGGGCCAAAACAGGAGGTCGGACACATCGACCTGCTGTCGAAGTTCTCGTATATTGAGGTGCCCGAGAAAGACGCCAACAAGGTGATGAGCGCCATAAACGGCGTGAAATACAAGGGACGCGAGGTGAGGTGCAACGACGCCGAGGACAAGAACGCCGGACGCGGCAACGGCCCACAGAAGAAAAGGGAATACCGTAAAAAGAACGCCGACAACAGCGCGAAAGGCAAGGACGACTGGCGCGAGCTGATGAATGGCGGCAACAAAAAGGGCTTCAAGGACGAGGAACCAGACTTCTCGGAAGAAGGATGGGCACGACGCTTCCCAAAGAAGAAATAAGTCAAATCAAACAATAATAATAACAAAACACACACAATGAAAAAGACTATCCTGACCATGGCAGCCATGGCTATGCTGACGGCTTGCGCCGACGCTGCCGACAACAAGGGCAACGTCAGCTTCTCAGGCCAGTTGGGCGGCTTGAAAGACACGCTCATCGTGATGACGCCAACAGGCGAGAGGAGCATGAAAAGGGACACCGTGCTCACGAAAGACGGCAAGTTCCAGTTCACTGTCAACGTGAATGAGCCTACCACCATATACGCTTATACCCCTGGCACGCTGCGCCGCACTGAGCGCATCGGCTTCGAGGCTATCGCCGTGCCTGGCGAGAAGGCCGTGATGACGGGCGACGTGAACAAGGCTTACTACTTCAGCGGCAGCAAGTTCTACCAGGAATACAACGAGGCGGACAGGACATATTCCGACGCCTTCAAGCCCCTCAGCGACCTCGTGGAGTCGCTGAACAAGCGCATCCAAAGCGGTGAGTCGCAAGAGAGCATACAGAAGGAATACAGCGAGAAGGCTCCTGCCATGCAGAAGCAAGCCACAACCGCCATCGTCGACTTCATAGCCAAGCACCCCGACTCGGAGGGAGCGGCGGCTTTCATCCCCACGTTGGGTGACCTCGACACGATGAAGAAAGCGGCTGCGTCGCTGTCGGAAAAGGTGAGAAACGGCCGCATGCACGCCTACTACCAAAAGGCCATAGACCAACTGGAGGCACGCCAAAAGGCCGAGGAGGAGGCTGGAAAGAAGCAAGCGGCTGGTGTCGTGGCTCCAAACTTCACGCTGAACGACATCAACGGCAAGCCTCTCTCGCTCGCGAGTTTCAAGGGCAAATACGTGCTTCTCGACTTCTGGGGCACATGGTGCGTGTGGTGCGTGCGTGGCATTCCTAAGATGAAGGAATACTACAACAAGTACAAGGGCAAGTTTGAGATTCTTTCCATCGACTGCAACGAGAGCATGGAGAAGTGGAAAGAGGGCGTGAAGAAGCACGAGCTTCCTTGGAAGAACGTTTACCAGCCAAAGACCGGAGCCGTGCAGACAACGGAAATGTACGCCATACAAGGCTTCCCGACAAAGATTCTCGTGGGGCCCGACGGCAAGATCGTGAAGACCGTGGTTGGTGAGGACCCTGCGTTCTACACATTCCTCGACGAGACTTTCGGCAAGTAATAATACCTCTTTATACTATATTCTTCACGGGCGGCTTCCCAATTGGGATGCCGCCCGTTTTTTTGTTCACATCCGCGGTTGAATGCCGCCACAATGTGTGAAAAGCTCCATCAAATGCAAGGCGCGAAAAAGGGGAAGAACCAGCGTTTGGTTCTTCCCCTTATATTGTCTGCTCACGACACTGAAAGGCTCGAAATGGAGCCTTAAATGCCGTCAGAAAGCATATTAGTCGGCAAGCTTAGCCTTGATGAACTCGCGGTTCAGGCGGGCGATGTTGGCGATAGACTCATTCTTCGGGCACTCAGCCTCGCAAGCGCGAGTGTTGGTGCAGTTGCCGAAGCCGAGCTCCTCCATCTTGGCAACCATGTTCTTGACACGGCGAGCGGCCTCCACGCGACCCTGTGGCAGGAGCGCGAACTGGCTGACCTTAGAAGACACGAAGAGCATGGCAGAACCGTTCTTGCAGGCAGCCACGCAAGCGCCGCAGCCAATGCAAGTGGCGCAATCCATAGCCTCGTCGGCAGCGTCCTTGGAGATAAGGATGGCGTTGGCGTCCTGCGCCTGGCCTGTGCGCACGCTGGTATAACCACCAGCTGCGATGATCTTGTCGAAAGCCGAGCGGTCAACCATGCAGTCCTTGATGATTGGGAAGGCTGCCGAGCGCCAAGGCTCAACGGTGATGACATCGCCATCGTGGAAACGACGCATGTAAAGCTGGCACGTGGTAGCGCCCTGCGCTGGTCCGTGGGGATGACCGTTGATATAGAGTGAGCACATGCCGCAGATACCCTCGCGGCAATCGTGGTCGAAGACGAAAGGCTCGTTGCCACCCTCAATGAGTTGCTCGTTAAGGATGTCGAGCATCTCCAGGAAAGAAGTGTCTCCAGGGATGTCTTTCATCTCAAAGGTGTCGAAGTGGCCTTCTGCTTTAGGGCCGTTCTGACGCCAAACCTTCAGTGTGAATGATATATTCTGATCCATTGTTTTTCTTGAGTTAATGAACTTAAAAACTATGATTTATAGTTACGCGTCTGAACCTTGATGTACTGATAGTTGAGGTCTTCCTTGTAGAGCACAGGAGCGTTGTTCTCACCCTGATACTCCCAGCAAGCCACGTACATGTAGTGCTCGTCATCACGCTTTGCCTCGCCTTCCTCGGTCTGGCTCTCCTCGCGGAAGTGACCACCGCAGCTCTCGTTGCGCTCCAGTGCGTCGTAAGCTATGAGCTCACCCATGAGGATGAAGTCGCGGAGGTGGATAGCCTTGTCGAGCTCGACGTTGAGGCCTTCCTTGGATCCTGGCACACGCACGCAGGTGTTGAACTGCTCGCGCACGTCTTTCAGCATGGCGAGGGCTTTCTTCAGACCCTCGGCGTTGCGTGCCATGCCAACGTAGTTCCACATGATGTTGTAGAGCTCCTTGTGGATGGAGTCAACGCTCTTCAGCTTAGACTTGTCGGTCTGCTTGTTCTGGATGTCCATGATGCGGTCGATCTCGGCCTGCACGTTCTTCTC
>DAIOUH010000170.1:0-4559 GCA_036751585.1 Prevotella sp.
TCACCATCGAAGCAACGTTGTCTGTTGGCGATGAAACTGTTATCGTGTTATGCCAACGACTTGTTCCCATGATGGTTAGCCCTTTTGCCCTTATGTCATCTATATATAATTGAGACACAGGCAGGTCTGTTGAGTCTATTGCTATACCCTGTCTTTTCCTTCTATTGATAGAGCGTTCTGAAAGATATTTCTCAGGATGGTCTATGGAGTAGGGCGAATGCAGCTTGTCCTTAAGATAGAGGCGGTAAATGTATGTCTTTTTCAATGGTATTGTTTGCCAATAGGCCTTGGCACTGGCGTTTGTTGCCTTGACAATAAACAAGATTGCCAGGTAAAGAACTATGAAGAGGCGATTGCTCATAAAGATTCTTGATATTATTTTAGCAAAACATTTTGTATTCACTGGATTGAAGCTATGAAGTCTTTTATTGCTTCGCATCTGTCGATGGCTGGCTGATAACCCATGGACGCTGACTTTTTCCATAGTTTCACAGCCTTCGCGGCATCCTCCACGACACCTGTCCCCTTCCAGCAGCACCATCCGTATAGATATATGCCTTCAGCGTCACCATATTTCTCGGCGTATTTCAAGACACGGCACGCATCCTCATAGTTTTGTATTTTCAACAAGTGCTTTGCACGTTCCATTGCTTGTGTGAATGTTTCATCAGTGCCACTGTCTGAGAAGCCAAAGAATGTTCGCCAAAGGTTTTTCATTTATGATGTGCTTAAAAAATATTGGCGAGACTATATTTACATTGAAATAGTCTCGCCTTGGGGAAAAATATATGATATAGTTGGTTGATGCGGTGTTAATAATGAGACTTGTCGATTAATAGTTGTTGGCACTGTCGTCGCTTATCTCCTCTGCCTCATAATTGAGGTCATCGGGATTTGTCTCGTATGTGGTGCGATAGCTCTCTTCGGTCAGCTTGTCATCGTCGAAAGCGTCATCATCGTCATCGTCGTCATCGCTGAGGTTGTCTGACATGTCATCGTCTTTATCCTCATCATTGTCATAGTCGTCCTTGTGTGACGACAGTTCATCCACAGCGGCCTTTGGCTCCTCTTTTGGCTTCTCCTTGATGAAAATAGCCTCAGTCCACGAGCCTTTCGCTATCTCCAGCACTTCGTATCCATCGTTGACTTTCTTGTCGTATAAGCCGCCAGCCTTGTGCAATCTGTCAGCGGGCAGTGTAGTGGTGGAAATGTCAAATGCGCTCTCAATGATGTCCTGAATGCTTTGTGGCAGGCTTTCCCATCCGCCGCCGAAGTTTCTCTCCAAGACCTCGACAAGCTTTGTGGCTGAGATGTGTCCCACGTTTTCGTAAGTAAGGTCGGTGACACGCTTAATCGCGCGCTTCTTGATGGCAATCTTGTGTGAGGTTTTCTCGTCAAAAGATATGGTGCCAATCTTGAACCCGCGCTGCTCAAGTTTCTCAATCACGACAGGTTTGTCTACCTTGACGTCTTCTATCTCGAACGCGGTTTTTATTATGTCCTTGAAGTGACGCAAGTTTTCCTTGAAGTCAGCGTCCTTCTCGGCGGCTTCCCACATTCTGATGACATCATTTTCCTGAATGTCCCATACATTGCTCTTGTTCAATGTCTTAATTGAAATAGCCTTTTTATCTTTCATGGTGCTTTTTCTTTTTGTGTGTGCAAAATTAGTAATAAATCCTAAATATCTATCTAATTCAATGAAAATAATTGCTACGACACGATTTAATTATGTGATTAATTTCTTAATTTTGCAATACAGAAAAAAACACACAACACCTATGCATGAGAGTGACTCTATAGTGATTATTCCCACTTATAATGAGAAGGAGAATATGGAGAAGATTATCAGGGCAGTGTTCTCCCTTGATAAGTGTTTCCATATATTGGTGATAGACGATGGAAGTCCTGATGGCACTGCCATGATTGTCAAGAAGTTGCAGAAGGAGGAGTTTGGCGACCGCCTGTTCCTCATTGAGCGTCAGGGCAAGCAAGGACTTGGCACGGCATATATCACGGGATTCAAGTGGGCGCTGCAACGGCAGTATGAGTATGTCTTTGAGATGGACGCCGATTTCAGTCACAACCCCAACGACTTGCCACGATTGTATGCGGCCTGCCATGATGAGGGGGCCGACGTGGCTGTCGGTTCACGCTATGTCTCGGGGGTGAACGTTGTCAATTGGCCAATGGGCAGAGTGCTCATGAGCTATTTCGCCTCAAAGTATGTGAGGATGGTCACTGGTATTTCCGTCAACGACACCACTGCCGGCTTTGTCTGCTACCGCCGTCGGGTGTTAAAGACCATTGACCTCGACAAGATACGTTTCAAGGGATATGCCTTCCAGATTGAGATGAAGTATACCGCCTATAAGATAGGCTTTAAGATAAAGGAAGTGTCCGTGATTTTTGTCAACCGCAGAGAAGGCACCAGCAAGATGAGCGGTGGCATATTCTCTGAGGCTTTGTTTGGCGTCATGAGGCTGAGACTTGACGGATGGTTCAAGAAATATCCAAAGCCCGTGGAATGAAATTCAACGAATTAGTGGATATGTACGGGCACTTGCCACAGGCGGGTGCCCTTTTGAAGACCTTGAAGGATGAAACCGCGCGTAGTATTGTCCTTGAAGGTCTTGTTGGTTCTTCCGTTCCCGTTCTTTTTTCCTCATTGGCAAGGCAAATTGGCCGCACCATGGTCTTTATTCTCGATGATGCCGATGAGGCGGGGTATTTCTATAACGACTTGTCGGTGGAGAAGGCATATTACTTTCCGTCAGCATACAGGAGGGCGGTAAAGTATGGCCAACGCGACGCGGCAAACGAAATATCACGCACTGAGACCTTGGCTGCCGTGGCGAACCCAGGCGGAGAACCGTTGATAATAGTGACAAGTCCGCAGGCCGTTGCCGAACTGGTGGTCTCTCAGCGTCACCTTGACGAGCGCCGAATCACCTTGAAGACCTCGCAGACAATAGACATTACCGAACTTGGCCACCGTTTGCGTGATTTGGGATTCAAGGAGGTGGACTATGTTTATGAGCCAGGACAGTTTGCCATGCGCGGAAGCATCTTGGATGTGTATTCATATAGTTGCGAGTTGCCATACCGCATCGATTTCTTTGGCGATGAGATAGATACCATTCGCACGTTCTCCGTGGAAGACCAATTGTCCTTGGATCGAAAAAGCCAGGTCGAAATCGTGCCAGAGCTGGCTAAATTGGAAACTGAGAAGGTGTCATTCCTCAGTTTCTTGCCCGACGACGCGATAATAGTGATGAAAGACAAGCGTTTCGTCTTGGACATCATCCAGCGCACGTTCAATGACGGGTTCTCGTCGCAGGCCATGGCTGAGAGAATGGATGGCGCCACTGAACTGGAACAAGAGCAGATACGCAAGGAAATGAGTCGCGAGAACGTGTTGTGCAAGCCCACGGTTTTCGCTGACCAATTGGCTCGTTTCCAGAAAATAACCCTCACGAAAGACGAGACCGCCGAGAAAGCATCAGGCAATGCCACCATCACATTCCACACTAAGCCACAGCCACTTTTCCATAAGAACTTCGATGTCTTGAAGCAGTCGTTTGAGGACGAGCTCCTTCAAGGTTACCGTATTTATATTCTTGCCGACAGCGACAAGCAGCAGCAACGCCTGCGCGACATTCTCAACGACATGTCGGCTGATGACGCGTCGGACAAGTTGGGCGACCATCTCGTGGCTGTCAATAGAACGGTGCACGCTGGTTTCGTGGATGATGACTTGAAGGCATGTGTCTTCACCGACCATCAGATATTTGACCGCTACCACAAGTTCAACCTCTCGTCCGACAAGGCGCGGTCTGGCAAGATGGCACTCACGATGAAGGAGCTGCAGGAGATGCAGCCAGGCGACTTCCTCGTGCATGTCGACTTGGGAATAGGCAAGTTTGGTGGCTTGATAAAGGTGCCAAGTCCGCAAGGTGGCTATCAAGAGGTGATTCGCATAATCTACCAGAACAATGACAAGGTAGACGTGTCGATTCACTCTCTCTACAAGATTTCCAAATACAGGGCAGCCGACAGTGGCGAGCCACCACGCCTTTCCACTTTGGGCACTGGAGCTTGGGAGCGCCTCAAGGAGCGCACCAAGAAGAAAATCAAGGACATTGCCCGAGACCTCATTCGCCTGTACGCCAAGCGTCGCCACGAGAAAGGCTTCGCGTTTTCGCCCGACAACTTCATGCAGCATGAGTTGGAGGCGAGTTTCCTTTACGAGGACACGCCAGACCAGTTGAAAGCCACGCAAGACATCAAGGCCGACATGGAACGTGCCGTGCCAATGGATCGTCTTGTTTGTGGAGACGTGGGATTTGGAAAGACCGAACTCGCCGTGCGCGCCGCTTTCAAGGCGGCTTGCGACGGCAAGCAAACCGCGGTGCTTGTCCCCACAACGGTTTTGGCATACCAGCATTACCAGACGTTCAAGAAGCGACTTCGCGACTTCCCCGTGAACGTGGAGTATCTTTCGCGCGCTCGCACTGCAAAGCAAACCAAGCAGGTGCTGGAGGGCTTGGAGTCGGGAC
>DAIOUH010000171.1:0-4535 GCA_036751585.1 Prevotella sp.
TCTTGTCTTCGCGTGCCTTCCCATGCGAGTTCTATCATGCGCTCGTCGAGGATGTCGTTGAGAGTGAGCGTCGTGCGTGGCTTAGCACTGACACGGTTGCGTATCTCATTGATGAGATTAAGGGCAGCAGCCTTGTCGCCAAGACGGTATTCCGCCTCTGCCTTGAGCAGGAGGGCATCGCCGTAGCGCCATATCACGAGGTCGTTGTTGTTCTGGCCTATCGTTGAAGTCGTGCCGTCATATTCATATTTCTTGAAACGCGCTCCGGCGCACTTCACGTCGTGTGGGTCGGCATCGTTGCCAAAGTCTACCACGGCCTTGAGAGGCTCGTATTCCAACGGTTTATCAGTGGCACCATCGCTGAGGGTACCTGTGTTCTGCTCTTTCTCGAAGTCGCGGTCGCACCAGTAGTTAATCCTCAAGCGTGGGTCTTCGTCCTTGCCGTAACCCATCACCTCCATGGCGCGCACGGTGGCGCAAGCGCCGTTCCAGCCAGAGTAACCAATGGCTGAGGCGTGGTTGTAGTGGAGTGAGCGCACAAGGTTGTTATCGGTAATCTTGTAGGTCTTGTCATCGTTAGGGCGCACGAAGATGTTCTCCACGGAGGTCTCGTTTGCCTTTATGAAGTTGTCGGCATACTTAGGCTGCAACGAGTAGCCTTGAGCCTGCAACTGGTCTACACAGTATTTCACTGTCTCCCAGCAGTTGCGATCCTTGCCGTCGACGGTTATCATGATGCTCTTGCCCTTGGCAGACACGGCCTCGCCGAGAATCTCGTCGGCCTTGGCAGCCTTCGTCATATCATTGCCCACGAACATTCTATAACTGTCGACGCTCGTGTCGTCGATGGTGAACACTGGCGCGTTGATGGCGCACTTGGCAAGGCACATGTAAGCCACGGCCTTGGTCACGCGACCATAATACTCTCCCGTGTTCTGGCAATGGGCAGCACCGAGGTCGGGCAAGGCGGCATCAAGCTCGCTGGTGACAAACTTGAACACGTCGCTACGGTTGCTTTGCTTCACGTCGCTCGTCGACTGCGTCGATGATGTCACGATGGGCACCTGGGCATAGAAGTCCATGGCGTAATAGTAATATACGGCGCGAAGGGCGCGGAGCTCGGCTATATATGTCTTGTAGTCAGGATGCGCGGTGAGCATTGGCGTGAGCTTGTCGATGCTGGAGTTGCACAAGCCAATGATCTTGAAAAGGTGGTTCCACACGGTGGCGTAGATGTCTACCGATGACTCGAAATTGTGCAAGAACATGTTTTGCCATTTACCGCCGTCCACCCAGTCGCCCTGACGACCTGGGAGCATTGTGGCGTCGGAGATGAACTCTTCGAGGGTTTGCACGTTGTCGGTGCCACCGTAGAGTCCGTCGCCGATGGCTGAGTATACATTAGCCACTGAGTTGACGTAGGTCAGTGTGGCATTCTTGAAGGCCTCATCCTCACTGAACGAGCTTTTGGGGTTCTCGTCGAGAGAGCAAGCAGCGAGCAGTGCCGTTGAAAGGAGGGCTATGCCTAATATATGTTTTTTCATAGTGACTGTTCATTAAAAGGTTTAGAATGTGATGCCTACGTTGAACGAGAACGTGCGTGTGAGCGGGTAGATACGCTTATCGTCCACGCCTAAGGTGCCGTAAGTGGTGGTACCCTCTGCCTGCTGCACGAGCGAGGCTGAATTGATCATCGGGGTAAGACCTGAATAACCGGTGATGGTGCACACGTTGTTCACTGCCAAGCCGAGCTTGATGTTCTGGATGTACTTGGTCTTGAGCTGCTGCTTGTTGAACGTGTAGCTGAGCTGTATGTACTCGAAGTTCACGTAGTCGCCCTTCTCCAGCCAGTAGTCGGAGATGACCTTGTTTTTGATGCCGCGCGCCGGAGCGTCGGCGAGGACGTTGTAGGTCGGGAAGTTGGAGAGGTCGCTGTATGTCATCGACGTGCCGTTGTAAATCTTGTGGCCGAAGGCTCCGTTGAACTGCATGGCGAGGCTCCAGTTCTTATAATTAAAGGTGAAGTCCCAACCGAGGTATGCCTTAGGTATTGCCTGACCGCAAACCTGTCGGTCGCCTGAGTCGCCGGTGTCAACGGTACCGTTTTGGTCGAGGTCGGAGATGATATACTTGCCGTCCTTGTCTATGCCTTCGCAATGAGGCAAATAGAACACGCCGATGGGTTGACCCTCAATGAGGTAGGTCACGCCATAGTTCTGTGTCAAGCCGGCGGCGTTGATACGCGCCACTTGTATGTGCTCGGATGTGGTGAGCTCCTGACCCTTGTAGTTGCCAGAGAGAGAATTAAGCTTGTTGCTCTGGAAGCTGAGGTTAAGGCCAGAGTTGAATGTGAAGTCCTTTGTCTTGATGATGTCGCCGCGGATGCCAATCTCAAAGCCGTGGTTGCTCATCTCGCCCATGTTGGCGAGAAGGTTCTCGTAGGTGAACGGTGGCACTGGCACAGTGTAGTTGTACAGCAAGTCCTTGGTCTTCGAGGTGTACCAGTCGAGGGTGATGTTGAGTCGGCTGTTGAAGAGCGACATGTCGAGACCCACGTCAAAGGTGCTCTTTGTCTCCCATTTCAGGTCGGGGTTGTCGTTGCTCTGCACGGCGAAGGTCGTGGTGTTGACTCCGTTGACAGGTGTCACGCCGTTAGGACCGTAGAGGGCGAGAGATGTATAAGGGTCAATGGCGTCCTGGTTACCGGTCACGCCGTAGCCCACGCGGAGCTTGAGGTTGTTGACCCACTTCACGTTCTTCATGAAGTCTTCTTGCGAGATGACCCAAGCGGCTGAGGCTGACGGGAACCAGCCCCACTTGTGGCCGGAGCCGAGCTTTGAAGAGCCGTCGGCACGGAGGTTGGCAGTGAGGATGTAGCGGTCGGCGAACATGTAGTTCACGCGGGCCATGTAAGAGCTGAGGACATACTCCTTCGAGTTGGAGGTCACGTCGCCCCACGACACGTTGGCGCCCGCCTGGAGGTTGTTGTACTTGAAGTAGTTGGTCTCGAATCCCTTGGCCTGCTGCATGTGGGTGAAGGTCTTGTAGCGTTGGCCTTCCATCACGGCGAGGGCGTCAATGTGGTGCTTGCCGAAGTCCTTGGTAAACGTGAGCTGCACGTTGCCCATGAGGTCGTTGCGTTGTATGTTGTTGATATAGGCCCAGCCATTGCCGTTGAGCTCGCCTTGGCGTATGTCATTGGGGATATAGCGTTTCAGCTCCACGTTGGCCTTGGTATAGGAACCGAAAGCTGAGAGGAAGAGGCCATCCACGATGGTCCACGTGGCCTTGCCATGGGCTATGAGCACGCCCACGCTGTAGCGGTTGTCTATCTCCAACTGTCCTAATGGGTTGTATATCTCGTTGGCGAGCATGTCCTCGTCCCATTTGCCCGTGGTGGCGTTCTTGGTGTTGGGATATGTCGGGTTGTAGGATGCGGCGGAATAGAAAATCTTTTGCATGTCATACTGCTGCTTGCCTTCATATTCCGAGCCCATAACGCCCATTTCCAGTTTCAGTTTCTTGTTGAAAGCCAACTGCTGCGCGTCTATCTTGGCGGTGTAGTTGCGCATGTCTGAGTTGCGGAGCGCGCCTTGCTTCTGCACGAAGCCGAGTGAGGCGCGATAGTTGCCGGTGTCGTTGCCACCAGAGAATGCCACGTTGTGGTTCTGGGTGATGCCCGTGGACCGTTCTATCTCATCGAGCCAGTTGGTGTTGGCGCCGAGGTCGGTGAATGTCAATCCCATGCTCTTAGCCGTGGCGCGATAGGCGTCGGCATCGAGCATCTTGATGTTCTTGAACACCTTGTTCACGCCGAAGGTGCCGTTGTAGGTAATCGAGCTGACGCCGTTCTTGCCTTTCGTCGTTGTCACCACGATCACGCCGGCGGCGCCTCGGCTGCCGTACTGTGCCGTCTCTGAGGCGTCTTTAAGTATGGTCATGCTCTCTATATCGCTGGGCTGAAGCGAGGTGAACATTGTCATGTCGCCATACACGCCATCAATGATCACCAACGGGTCATTGCCGCCAGAGAGCGATGACGTGCCGCGCACGCGGATGTTGGTCGTACCCATCGGGTCGCCTCCGCTCTGCGAGATCACCACGCCGCTCACCTTGCCTTTCAAGGCATCGGCGGCACTCGTCACCACGCCTTGGTTCATGTCTTTCTTGCCAATGCGCTCCACGGCACCCGACACGGTGCGCTTGGTGCCTACGGCGTAGCCCACCACCACTACCTCATCGAGGTCTTGCTTGTCGGGCTCAAGCACGATGTTCAACTTGTGTTGCTGGCCAATCGTTATCTCCTTGTTGGTGTAGCCTACATAGGAGACGACAATCGTCTGTCCTGGTTTAAGGTTCGCGAGCTTCCACACGCCGTCAAGGTCGGTCACCGTACCGCCTTGCTGACCCTTGATCTGGATGGTAGCGCCCATGAGGGGCTCTCCGGACTTGTCTTTCACTGTGCCTTGCACCACCGATTGTGCTAAGGCACTCATCGTGCAAACCACTCCAACTCCAAGAAGGGCTGCTCTTTT
>DAIOUH010000172.1:0-4465 GCA_036751585.1 Prevotella sp.
CCCACTACGCACCTGCCGACCAAAAATACAAATACACGCCATATCTGCGTGACCCTCAAAGCAAGGCACGCTACTGGGCCATTCCTGGGCAAGAGGGCTACGAGCACATTCTCGGTGGACTGGAGAAAGACGGCAAGACTGGCGCAATCTCCACGGAGCCCAACAACCACAACGTGATGGATCATCTCCGTTCCGAGAAGGTATCGCTCATACCCGTGCCCGACCTTGAGGTTGAGGGCGACAAAGACGATGCCGACTTGCTCATCGTAGGCTTCGGCTCCACTTACGGGCACCTGCACGCCACCATGAACGAAATGCGCAAGAATGGCTACAAGGTTGCCTTGGCGCAGTTTAAGTATGTAAACCCACTGCCGAAGAACACGGCGGAAGTGTTGCTCAAGTACCCCAAGGTGGTGGTGGCAGAGCAAAACCTTGGACAGCTCGCCGCGTTGTTGCGCATACGCGTCAATGGTTTCGTGCCTTACCAATACAATGAGGTCAAGGGACAGCCTTTCAACGTCAGCGAACTCGTAAAGCATTTCGAGGAGCTCATAAACCATGAATTGGAGGCTGGTGGCGACTATTTCAACACACGCGTCCTTTAACCATGTCCCCAAAACTTTTTCTTAACATCATCTAAAATGGAATATTCAGCAAGCGATTATAAGAAAGGCCAACCCCGTTGGTGCCCAGGGTGTGGCGACCACAGTTTCTTGGCAAGCATGCAAAAGGCTATGGCAGAAATCGGCGTGCCTCCCTATGAGACAGCCGTGATAAGCGGCATAGGTTGCTCCAGCCGCCTACCCTATTATGTCAGCACCTACGCCATGCAGACCATCCACGGTCGTGCGGCTGCCGTGGCGACTGGCGCGAAAGTGGTAAACCCCAAGCTCACCATTTGGCAAATCAGTGGCGACGGCGATGGTCTCGCCATAGGCGGAAACCACTTCATACACGCCATGAGGCGCAACATCGACCTCAACATGATTCTCCTCAACAACCGTATCTACGGTCTCACCAAGGGCCAATACTCGCCCACGTCGCCAAGGGGCTTTGTATCCAAGTCTTCGCCTTATGGCACGGTGGAAGACCCGTTCCGACCCGCCGAGCTGTGCTTTGGCGCGAGAGGACGATTCTTCGCCCGCTCAGTGGCATCCGACAGCGCCGAGACCGTGAAAATACTCAAGGCGGCATACAACCACAAGGGCGCGGCTGTGTGTGAGATTCTGCAAAACTGCATGATATTCAACAACGGAGCCTACGACCCAATCTATACTCGCGACGGACGCAAGAAGAACGCCATCTACCTTGAAGACGGCAAGCCGCTCGTCTTCGGCGAGAACAATGAATATGGCATCGTGCAAGATGGTTTCGGCTTGAAGGTCGTGGAGATAGGCAAGGACGGCTACACCATCGACGACATCCTTGTTCACGACAGTCATAACCCCGACAACACCCTACAGCTCAAGCTCGCCATGATGGACAACGAGCACGGGTTCCCCGTTGCCCTCGGCGTGTTCAGGGACGTAGAGGCTCCCACCTACGACCAAGCCGTCAACGACCAGATTGAAGAGGTCAAGGCCAAGAAGAAATACCACAACTTCACAGAGCTACTTGAGACCAACGACATTTGGGAGGTGAAATAGCGTTTCACGCAAAGCACTGATTTACAAGGTAATACCGTGCAAATAAATATCGCGTCGGCTTTACGCTTGAATCGCATTGCCTTTACGCCGTAAAGCCGGCGCGATTCAAGCGTAATGGCAACGCGATTCAAGCGTGAAGCCGATGGCATTTCAAATGATATTTCTTAAATTCCTTTCCGTCCATCTTACATCAACAGAAAGGGACGTATGTCACAAATTGAAGTTGCAGCAACTTCATCAAGGAAAGAATACTTATCCCCAAATGGAGTAAATATGTAACAGAAAGGTTATTTGTTCCGTTTTTTTTATAAGTTTGCAGACAAAAAGAGAATAGAGGTTATTTTGAGAAATTACAAAACAGATGCAAACGAAGGAATTTGAGGAATTTTTCAAGGAAAACTATTCGAAGATATATTATTTGGCACTCAGTCTTCTTCACGATGATGAGACTGCGAGGGATATTGTATCCGATAGTTTCGAATATCTATTTACTCACAATTCCCATTTGCAAGTAGCTGAAGCTTGTAATTACTTGTTTGTCAGTGTTCGGCATCGTTGCGCAGATTATCATCGTAAGCAAGCCGTCCACCAACGTTATTCCAGTTACATAAATTATACCTCCAAAAAAGTGGAAGATGCCATTGGCTTTTGGGAACATGAGGAGCAGGTGGGGCAAATCTTGAAACTTATGGAGCAATTGTCGCCCCGAACTCATGATATTCTGGAGGCTCATTACTTGAAAGGAAAAAAGTACAGTGAGGTAGCTGTAGAATTTGGCATCAGTGAGAGCGCAGTCAAGAAGCACGTGATGCAAGCTTTGAAATTCTTTAGGGAAAAGTTGAACTCCAACAAAAAAAGTTAAAGAAATAAGTTGTAGAGTACCTTTAAACCCGCATTAATCGCTTTATATATAATAAGGAATAGATAGAAAATGTCAGATAAGCAACTAAACAAACTAAAAAATATAGAAGATGTAGAGCATGGCTTACTGGAACAGATGGTTACAGAGGCTCTGATGAGAGACAAGATGGAAGCTCCCGACAAGGATGAGGAGTGGAAAAAACTTGCCGCTCGTATGGCTGCGCCTGCTGCCGAAGTAAAAGCGACATCCCAAGACGATGTTCGAAAAGTTAGAATTTTCTCCATTCGTAAATTATGGCTGGCTATAGGTTCTGTTGCAGCGATAGCTCTTGTCGTGTTAATGGTTTCTTTAAAATTGCAAATGGCAAATCCTGACGCACTCTATGAGGCTAAGGCGCAGGCTGATGAAATCGTTGTTTGGGATGGCCAAGATAATGAGCGAGTGATTAAGGGGCATGAGATGGCTTTGACATCTTCTGCAATGAAGATAGAGCGTCATACGGTGGTTGTGCCAGAAGGGAAGGATGTGAAATTGACCTTGGCTGACGGAACACAAGTGTGGCTCAATGCCAATAGCCGACTCACTTATCCAACAGCCTTTCATGGCAAAAACCGTGAAGTAGAGCTGCAAGGTGAGGGATATTTCAAGGTAACTCATGATGCTTATCATCCTTTTATTGTAAAAGCTGGGAATATACAGACTCGTGTGTTGGGTACTGAGTTTAATGTAAACGCCTCTGATGTGAAGCATCCACATGTTACGCTGGTGGAAGGAAGTGTCAAAGTGACTTCTTGTGTAGCCAAGGAGAAGGGAACGCAAGCTGTAAGCAAGATTATCGTTCCAGGTGAAGATGCGATGATGAACGAGATGGGTGAAATCAAGGTAAGTCATGTTGATACTGATGACGTGGTCTGTTGGAGGGATGGCATCCAACTCTTCAATGATGCATCTTTGCGAGACATCGTACTCCAGTTGGGTAGTTGGTATAATGTAAATGTCGTTTGTCATGACGAAGCGTTGTTGAATACGCATTTGCGCTATATGTACGACCGAAGAAACAGTATCGAAGAGGCGGTCAAAATGTTGAACGAGATTTCAAATAATAAGATAAAACTGCATAATAATACCATTTTAATAGAATAGCCCTGCGAAAGTATAGAATATTTTCATTTTTTAGGTGCCCGAAGTTACTCCTTGTCCGCTTTTATAGTAAAACAACATAAAAATGGACAAAAAGTTATGAACAAGAAACTTTTAATCTTTACGGTGGCGAGCATACTGATGATGCCGATGACTTCTTCTGCTCATGTGATGCCACAAGTACAGCAAGCCAAGGTGGTAGATAATGCCAAGGGTACCCAATTTTTCAAAGGAACCTTTGCCGAGGCTTTGGCAAAGGCAAAGAAGGAAAACAAAAAGTTGATGGTCGATTGTTACACCCTTTGGTGCGGTCCATGTCGCTATATGGCGAAGAGTGTTTTCCCTGACGAGAACCTTGGCAAATTCATGAACGAGCATTTTGTTTGTATGCAACTCGACATGGAGCATGGCGAGGGACCAGAGCGTAACAAGACTTTTCAAGTAAAGGCTTATCCTACCTTTATTTTTTTTGATGCCGATGGCAAGGAGATGAACCGTTTCGAGGGGATGGCGATGCAGGATGAGTTCCAAAAGCGTTGTGAGCGCATCTTGAAGGGCGAGGCTCCTATATCTAAAGAGGGTGCTCAAAAAGCCAAACAAGAAAAAAAAGAACAGCAGGTTGCTGAGAATGATACCATCATCGACGAAGGAAAGGGAGTGAATTTTCTGAAAGGTTCGGAGGTTCGCTTTGCAGATGTCTTGGCACAGGCTAAGCGTGAGAACAAACGAGTACTCGTGGATTTCTGGGCTACTTGGTGTCGAGCTTGCATGCAGATGAACAAGACGACCTTCCGTGACACTCGTGTTGGCAACATGA
>DAIOUH010000173.1:0-4223 GCA_036751585.1 Prevotella sp.
ATGTTTATCTCTTTGACTTTACAAAGCTATATATTTAGATTTAGAAAGTTAACTAAATTTGGCCTTTAATGCGTTTATGTAGATAAATGGCATTTATTAATCTAAATGCCAAAAGCCATGTCATTTAGATTTAGTTTGGCAAAGTTTAAGATGTATAACCGTAACAATCCTTAATTATAAATTTCAAGCTGGGGAAATCATCATTTTTCTCATGGCTCCGTTTTTCCTTGACAGATGACCGCGAGGCTGAAAACAATCGATTCTCAGAGGCGTTTTTAGCAGCTAACTTACATATTCTCACCGATTTAGGCCTAAAAAAAGCGTCCTCACGGACGCTCAAAATAGAAGAAAATAAGCCACTAAAGAGGCTTTTTCAGTGTAAAATAAAGAAGATAAGTTCCTTCATAAGGTCTCCAACCGAGGTTGAAGGATTGTCCAAGCCCTTACTTTTGGCGTCAATCTCTCTCAATTTTTGCAAAATCTGCAAAGTCTTTCTTCCAGTGTAATTTCGCATGCCAACAAGATAATCTTTCACGCCCCAAACATTCTTCATGTCCAGATAAGACGCCAAGGCATCTTGGTCCTTATTATTGGGCGCATAGTATGCAAGCATCAAGTTTTGGAAGTAACTAAAGAGGAGAGGCAGAAACGAGAACAGCGAACCAGCCTTCGGGTTATTGTCAAAATATTTTATTATCATATTTGCCTTTAAGACATTGCGATTTACTATCGCGTCCCGAAGCTCAAATGAGTTGAAGTCCTTGCTCACGCCAATGTTCCGCTCAACCATTTCAGGAGTAATTCTCTTTTCATCTGCCGGCAAAGAGATGACTAATTTGTCAAGCTCCGAATACAGTCGATTAAGATCCGAGCCAATGTTGTCGGCTATCATCGCCGCACTCTTGTCGTCTATGCTAAACTTATTAGCCTGAAGATAAGAGCGTATGTGGCCAGGCAGTTGCCATTCACGCAACTTCTTACTTTCAAACACTACCCCACTCTTCTCCACTGCCGCAACGAATTTTGACCGTCTGTTCAGCACGCCATTCTTATAACAAACCACGAGCACGGTCTTTGGTTGTGGTTTTTGGGCGTAACGTTCAAGTTTGTCCATAGATCGCAACCCTTGCGCCTCCTTGACGATTATCACCCTTCTCGGAGCCATCATCGGAAACTGCATGGCAAGGTCGGCTATCTGCGAGCCAGAGACATCCGCCCCAAACACCACCGTCTGATCAAATGCCTGCTGGTCGGCAGACAAGGCATGAGACTGAATGTAATTGCTGATTTGATCTATATAATACGACTCGTCGCCCATCAATATATATATAGGTGCGAAGACATTGTTTTTAAGGTCCCGCATGATACCGTCGTAAGTCGGCACTGTTTTTTTCTCCGCCATAGGCTTCCACTATTCAGATTATTTATTATCTTTGCAAAGTTAATAAAATGATTCGACTAAACCTTCCTTCATTTGACATAAATACGCGCGTTGTCGAAGGTCACCGCCAAGTACTCGACCCGCTACGCAGGCGTTGGGTTGCCCTGACGCCAGAAGAATGGGTGCGCCAGCATTTCATCCATTGGCTGACAAGCTCGCTTGGCTACCCCCAAGCCTTACTTGCCAATGAAGTCCAACTAAACATAGGACAGAAGAAGTTACGGGCCGACAGTGTGCTTTACGACCGAGAGCTTCACCCCAAGATGATTATCGAATACAAAGCACCCACCATACCCATCACGCAAAAAGTCTTCGACCAAATCATGGCATACAATTTACAATTGCGTGCTACTTATCTTGTGGTGTCAAATGGCATGAATCACTATTGTTGCAAGCTGGATAATGTTGGTAAAAAATATTTATTCTTACGAGCAATGCCTCGTTATGAAGAAATTTGACAAAACGTATACATTTTATCAACACCAAACAACTTTGTTTTCCATTTTCTTCTCCCCTACACAATTAATTCGTATCTTTGCAAAACGAATGCGTGATTGATAGATTGCACGCAACAACGCAAATAGACAATGCCACAATGGCGCAACAAACGGCGATTGCACGCAACGACACAACGATACAGCAACGATTGCACGCAATCAAGAAACAAGGATTGCGCACAATGCCGCAAATAATATTGCACGCAAACGTGCAGTTGACACAAGCGTGATTGCACGCAATTCCGCATTAGCAATTGTGCGCAATTCAGCAATAATAGTTGTACGCAATTCTGCAACACTATTTGTGCGCAATGCGACAAAAGCAATTGCACGCAAGCGCGTCAATACAATTGCACGCAATCGAGCATTGCCGCAAAGGAGCAACTGCACAAATGCGTGAAAAACAGACAATAATAAAAGAACAAGCATAATGGAAGCTCAAACAACAAATCATCAACTGTCAGACGTAGTGTCTGTTACCAACTTCAAAGGCGGTGTAGGAAAGACCACCACGGTGCAAACCCTCGCCGCTTGCCTACACAAGCTTCATCCTCAAAAGAGGGTAATCGTGATGGATCTCGACCCTCAGTGCAACCTCTCTTTCCTTCTTGGATGGAACGATCTGAGAAAGACATTGCCAGAATACGCACGCATGACCATATACGATGCCATGACAAAGGTTGCGAAGATTCCGGTATACACATCGCCCGAAGGCATCTACTATGTGCCAGGCTCCTCAGAGATGCAAAACATCGACGTTTCTCTCTTTGGGCAAAACATTCCACGTCTCGTGCTCGCGAAATGCGTGATGCAAGGCTATTACAACATGACTAACGGAGCCATCGATGAGAAAACCGCCACGGGCAACGTGTTCACCGACTTCGACTACATGCTCATTGACTGCCCCCCATCGCTCTCGCAAAGCACATGCAACGCCATGGCAATGGCCACGACATTGCTCGTCCCAATACAGATGGAAGGTCTGAGCGTGACGGGTGTCGGAAGCATTCTTGAGCAGGCAAAGCAAATAAAGAAGGAGCTCAACCCGAACCTCGCCAACATGCTTCTCCTGCCAACGATGGTCAACAGTCAACTTGTCATCACTAATGAGCTTCAAGACTTCCTCGAAAACAATTTCGACGATTCTCTCATCCCCACCCCAATCCACCGTTCAGTGAAAGTGGCTGAGGCGCAAACAAGAATGACCAACGTCATCGACTATGCCCCATCGTGCCGCGCGGCAGAGGACTACATGAAGGTGGCAAAGACCATTTTCGGAGAAGAATAACCGCCTCGCCAAGCAAAGAAGTTGAACAACAACCCCACCCTACGATTCCCAACAAACATCAAGACAACAAGAAAAGTGAAGATAACAAGAAACAAAAGCAGCTTGCAAGACCAACTTGCTAAAATGTTGCAAGCCGGCAAGGAGAACGTAGACAATTCCACTGATACTGAGAGCGTTGAACAACAAGCGCAAAATGCACCATTGCGCGCAAACGCACAAGCACGCACAGTTAATCCTGAGCCAACTCCCACTCAGGAAGAGGAGAAAGCACCATCCGTGCAACAGCAAGAGCCTCAACAAATGGCGCAAGAAGAGCAGCCTCGTGAGGAAGAGGAAATCGTGGCAAGGCCAAGAAGCTACCGCACGAGAACCGCGTCTGCCCGCCCACGCTCAAGGAAAGTGGAAGAGGCCCCACGTCTCAACGCGTCGCAACGCCACGAGGTGCCCGACCGCAACGCCAAGTTCGCTGGCGAACCAATAAAGAGTGTCGGTTGCCGAATGCCTCAGTCGCTCTACGCACGCATGCTTCAATACAAGGCCCTCAACGATACCCAGCTCAACCGCATCACGCTCAACGACATCATCATTGAGGCCGTGGACAAATATCTCAGCAAGATCAAGTAAGCATTTAAGCATATCCCCACATTATATATTAGAGGATGCGTCAAGGTCACTAACCCTTGGCGCATCCTCTTTTTCGTGCCCTTCGGCTCCACGGTGTAAAGGCATCGCGATTCAAGCGTAGAGGCGACGCGATTCAAGCGTAGAGGCATCGCGATTCAAGCGTAAGGCCGACGCGGTTTCAGTGGGTATGTGATATTACTAAAAAAGCAAGATGATTGCCTGCCAAATTAGCTGTTCCTTAGCCCAATATCATAATAAGCATTAAAAAAGCAGGCGACAAAGCACAATTTTTACGTTTTTACAGTAACTTTGCATTTGTAATTTTTACAAATACTTGATGAATTATGAAAACAGTTTATGATTTCAGTGTTAA
>DAIOUH010000174.1:0-4167 GCA_036751585.1 Prevotella sp.
TTCATCCACCGTATTGTCCTTGGGAGCGGCAGGATACTTCAAGTTTTGTCCCATCTTTTGTCCTGAATGGCTTTGTGCCATCAGGCTCGCTGGGGTCATCATGGTCATGGCGGAAACAGCCAAGGCTGATGATAAAAGGATTTTATTCACAATATTACTTATATTTACTAATCTCTCGTTTTATATGCTTTACGGTTTTCTCTTCGTAAGACTTCTCGTGGGAGAAGTTGTATTCTGTATGCAAAAGTAAGAAAAATATCTTATCTTTGCCATTATCCGAAAAATATCTTATCTTTGTATAAGATAAGCTGCACTCGGCAATTTGAAAGCAAGCTTTCATTGCGCCCGTTTGCATTATCTTTGTAAAAATAGAAATATTGTTATGGCAATAAGCAACAAGATAGAGTTTGGTTTCGCCGAGAGTCCATTCGGCAGCATCATCGTGGCGCGCACGTGGGACGGCGTGTGCGACCTGCAGTTTCTCGATTACAACCGCCTGGAGACCATCCACGAGCTGGCCAAGCGGTGGGGACAATACACGCCCACCACTCAAAGCGACGTGATGGCCGACACGGTGGAGCGCGTCATCTTCGAGGGATTGGACCACCCCGTGAACCTCGACGTGAAAGGCACCGACTTCCAGCTGAAGGTGTGGGCCGAACTGCGCAAGATTCCTTTCGGCACCACGGTGAGCTATCAAGAGGTGGCAAATCGCATTGGCGAACCCAAGGCGGTGAGGGCGGTGGCCACGGCGATAGCGCAAAACCCCGTGGCGATGCTCATACCGTGCCACCGCGTAATCCACTCCGACGGCACGATAGGCGAATACCACTGGGGAAGCGACTTGAAAAGAAGGCTCATAGAATGGGAGAAAAGCAAGGCAAAGTGAACGCCGGCAAGACACCGCGGGAAACGGTCACAGCAAGCCGCGGCTCTTGAACTCCTCGAAGAGAGGCATGGCTATCGCCTTGGCGTCGGGATGCGGCTGGCCAGTGGTGCCAAGGGCACGAAGGTCGAAGAAATGCTTCCAGTCGGAAATGAAAGCGGTGTGGACAAGTTCCGTGGCGGTGTCGAGGGGCAACACCACGCGCGCCTCCTGAGGCTTGCGGCCCGCGCCAATGAGGTTCATGTATGACTTCTCGGCGGCGAGGTTGGCAAACACCCAATTGTCGAGAACAGAAGCGCTGCCATCGGCGACCTTGCGCGCCAGCTCCATGAACTGCTGACCGCTGATTGTCAACACGCCATTGCTCAACTGGCGCGCCCACTCAGACCCAGTCATCTCATGCTTGACCCACGTGGGAATGTTGATGGTAATCTCGTTGCCAAACTTCGCCTTCGAATAGTTGCAATAGCGTGTGCTCTGCTCTGCCATGGAGTCGGCACGATGGCGGTTGAACTCACGCGTTATGGCAATCTGGGTAGAGAAATGCACCGTGACACGCACGGGATGAAGCGGCAACGGCTCGCTCCAATAAGCCTGAAGGTCGCCAAGGCGGTCGTTCTCGGCAAGCACGCGGAGGTTGGTGGTGACATAGAGCTTGCCCGAATCCTCCACACACCGCGAGAACTTGTTGGCAGCGTAAAACCGCCATGACCGCGCCGAGTCGTTTCCGGGCTCAACGTCCGGCCCAATGTCGAACAAGAGATAAACGGAGCCATGCTCGAGCATGGCGAAATGCTCACTCTTGATCATGCGCTCCACAAAAGGCCGCGCCGAGTCGGCCGTGGTGTGGTCCTCGCTCTTGTAGCACACGCGCCCCACGCGCTCTATCTGCTTGTAAACGCCGTCGATGCCTGCACCTTGTTGCCATATCTCGAAAGAAGGATTATTGATTCGCATTGTGAAATGATGTCGTTGTGTTTATTGTGTCATTTGATTTGTTGGGCAAAAATACAACTATTTTTCCGTTAACGCACGGTAGATACTGATTAATAATAAACTTTTTGCTAATTTTGCAATAGAGAAAGGTATCTGAGACAATGGATGAAAAGACAAGCATCAAGCTGTTGAGCAGTCATGGCATAAAGCCCACGAGCAACCGCATTCTCGTGGTCAAGGCGCTGGCCGGTGAGGAATACCCGTCTACGCTCACCGAGCTGGAAAGCCACCTGCTCAGCGTTGACAAGAGTGGCATATTCCGCGCCCTTACCCTGTTTCGCGAGCGTCACCTCGTGCATACCATCGAGGACGGCAACGGCGGGATAAGATACGAGCTGTGCATGAGCAACCACACCGACGACGAGGACGATGAAGACCTGCACGTGCATTTCTTCTGCGAGAAATGCCACAAGATCTATTGCCTACACGACACGCCTGTGCCAAATATCGAATTGCCGCCAGGCTTCACCCGCAACGGTTGCAACTATGTAGTGAAAGGCATTTGCGAGGAATGTAACCGACGTGCCAAACAAGCACGATAACCCCCGATTAAAAACCTATAACCCGTAAATATATGAAACGATTTAAGAAGACGATTGTATTGGCTTTCATGCTAACCGCCTGTGTCACGTTATCCTTCGCGGCGGTTAAGAAAGAGTATCTATGGCCAAAAGGCAAGATGCCCGACAGCCAGCCGCACCAGATAGCCGCGTTGAGAAGCGTGGCGAGCGGCAAAGACTTCGATGCCGACAAGAACCGTTTGCCATACCTCGAATGGTATGACGCCCCGGCGAAAAGCAAGCGCAAGGGCGCGTGCATGATCCTCATAAGGGGCGGAGCCTATCAATATCTCGCGAGCGAGGCCGCTGAAAAGCTCTGGCGGGAACGGCTCACCGAGGAGGGCATACAATGCGTGGGGCTTATCTATCGCACGCCACGACCAAAGGGCTTGCCTATCTACAAGACGGCATGGGAAGACGGACAACGCGCCGTGCGCATGGTGCGCAGCGAGGCCAAGAAGCGTGGGTACGACCCCGAGAAGATCGGGGTGATAGGCATGTCGGCTGGCTCGCACATGGGACTTCTTCTCGCCACGAGCTCCGAGACACGGGCATACGCCCCGTTAGACAAGATTGACGAAACGCCCTGCCATATAAACTGGGCCATACTTAACGCGCCAGCTTACGTCACTACCGATGGGCGTCAAGGCACCAAGGCGACACGCCAAGGCTATGGCACCGACGTGAGCCTTGACACCATCTTCCATTTCGACAAGCACACTTGCCCCATAAGCCTGCACCATGGAGGACTTGACCCCTACTCGCCCAATGGCTCCACGCTGATCTATCGCCAGCTGAGACGCATGAAAATACCAGCAGAGCTTCATCTTTATCCCGACGTGGGCCATCGCGCATTAGGCTTCGAGCGCGCCGTGGAGTTCATGCGGCAGATGGGATTTCTTGGGACTCCCGCCAAGGAAGTGACGCTCATGAGCCGATTCGACAACGATGACGCACGCGGCGATTACAAGAAAGAGGCAATATGGCCCAAGGGCAAGATGCCTGACCGCCAAGCCAAGCAATGCGAGCCCTATCTGGAATGGCATTTTCCAAAGGTATTGAAAACCAAGGCCATACAGATAGCATATTCAGGAGGATCGTACATGAACAACGACCCCGACGGCTTCGAGGTGGCTCCTATAAGGCGCTTCCTCAACGAGAAAGGCATGACCGTGGTCACCGTAAAGTATCGCACGCCACGCCCGATGGCCAAGAGCGGCCTCTCAAAGCACACCACGGCTTGGGAAGACTTACAAAGGGCAATCAGGATTGTGCGCAATGAGGCAAAAGGCTATGGTCTTGACCCTAATCGCATTGGCATATCGGGATGCTCGGCGGGAGGACATCTCACGCTCATGGGCGTGACATCATCCACCCACCAAAGCTACCTGCCGATAGACAGCATAGACAAGTTGCCTTGCAACGTGCAATGGGGCATAGCGACATATCCGGCCTATGTGTTGTCCGACGGCACCGACGGATACAACAGCGAGGGAGGCAACGAGAAACGCAACGTGATAAACCCCGAATTCTCATTCGACATGAAGACCGTGCCGACGCTCTTCCTCCATGGCGACGCCGATGGCTATTCCACGATGGGGTCGGTGAAGTGTTGGGAAAAGATGCGGGCCATGGGCATACAAAGCGAGCTGCACACCTTCGCCCTGAGGAAACATTGCTTCCAGAAACAAGCCTCGCCAGGCACCGGCAGCTACAACTATCTTG
>DAIOUH010000175.1:0-4163 GCA_036751585.1 Prevotella sp.
ACCCGCGACCCCCAGCTTGGAAGGCTAGTGCTCTATCAACTGAGCTATTTCCGCAGCTTCTCTTTCGAGAGCGTGGGTGGTGATGGATTCGAACCACCGAAGGCAAGAGCCAGCAGATTTACAGTCTGCCCCATTTGGCCACTCTGGTAACCACCCTGTTTTACTTTTGAGCCTCTTGTCGGATTCGAACCAACGACCCCGAGATTACAAATCACGTGCTCTGGCCAACTGAGCTAAAGAGGCGTTTCTTTGCAGCCGCCTTATTGGCAAGCTACCGACCTGTTGTAAAACGGCTGCAAAGTTACTATTTATTTTTCAATCTCCAAAACATTTTGAGGAAATTTTCAACGATTGCGTAATTTTTCCTTGAATTTCGTCAGTTGTTCCCGCAAACTGTCCACGCAGAGGTCTACACCCTCCTCGAAAGTGTCGCACGTCTTGGCGACATAAATCGGGTTACCATTGGGCACCGAGACGGTGACGCTGGTCTCCTTGTTCAACGCGGCAGCAGGCTTGACAACCTTTAATTGCACCTCTACTTTCTTAATATCTTCAAATGACTTTTCCAACTTAGCGACCTTCTTCTCGATAAAGGCTTGCAGCTTCTCGGTAGCGTCGAAGTGAATCGACTTGATGTTTACTTCCATAGTTACCATTTTTAAAGGTTAAACTCACGCCCTTGGATGGGCATCTTTGTATACTCTGCGGAGCTGTTCGAAGGTGGTATGCGTATACACCTCCGTCGTCGACGCGCTGGCGTGACCCAACAGTCTCCTTACGCTTTCTATACTTGCGCCATTATTGAGCATTGCAGTGGCGAACGTATGTCGCAACACGTGCGGTGAGAGCTTTTTCTGCGTGCTGACGAGTGCCAGCTTCGCTTTCACCCTAAGTCTCACTTCACCTGGCGTCATGCGGCTGCCTTTTGCGGTGACGAACACGGCATCGCACACGCGAGTCACCTCACGATCCCTGCAAGCCGCGTAACGCCTAAGCGTCATGGCGAGCTCCTCCCCGTATGGCACCACCCGCTGTTTGTTACCCTTTCCGGTCACTTTCAACTGGTGGTTGTCGCAATCTATGTCCACATCGTCAAGACCCGTCAACTCCGACAGGCGGATGCCCGTCTCGTAGAAGGTCGTTATTATCGCCTTGTCTCTGACCTCCAGGAAGTCATTGCCCCATGGCAGGTCGTCGAGCAGGCGATTCATCTCGCTTTCCTTTATGAATGTCGGCAGCCTCTTGCGTTTTTTCGGCGGCTCCACTCGGTAGGTGGGGTCACGCTCCACAAGATGCCTTGCCAACGCATATCGGAAAAGCGATCGGAGGGCTGCGAAACGCGTCCCTACGCTCGATGCTTCCATACCGTCGTCCATGAGACGCTCCATCCAGTCGCGGACGACATCCTCATCGACGGTTTGCCAGCTGAGCTCACTGTCGAGGTTATGGAAATAATTCTCAAACTCCTTCAAAGACACGGAGTAAGACTCCAACGTCTTCAATGAGCGACACCGCTCATAGCGCAGGTAATCCAAGAATTCCTTAACCATATCAAACAGCAATCAGACATCAACCGGCTTTACGGTGATTCACATTGCGAATTTATGGAAAATATCTGAAACTACCAAATTTTTTAAGAAGATTTTTTATTCTTCCTCGTCGCGCATGTGCTGCACGTAAACGGCATGCTCCATCTTGAGACGCTTCTTGACAGATGGCTTGTCATACTGCTGACGTGAGCGAAGCTCCTTGATGACACCTGTCCTTTCAAACTTTCTCTTGAACTTCTTGAGAGCTCTTTCGATGTTCTCGCCTTCCTTTACGGGTACAATAATCATTTTGTTTTGGTTTATAAAATTTAAATTAGACATTTGCCTCGCGAAAGGATACTATACACCCCTCCACAATAAGCGGCTGCAAAATTACAAGTTATTTTTCAGATAGCCAAACAATTATCCAACTTTATGTCATATTTCCCTCGTGGCGTTTTCCAACCAGGCTTGCTCCTCATTGTTGAGGTGTGGGGCAAGGAGTTGGTAAACGCGGTGGTGATATTGGTTCAGCCAATCGGTTTCCTCTGGCAACAGCATCTCCTTTATTATCGGCTCAGTGTCGAATGGGCAAAGGGTGAGCGGCTCCATTTGCAGGAAGTCGCCAAACACGGTGTGCATGTATGGCCGTATGAGCAACGTGTTCTCATGGCGCACGCCAAACTTGCCTTCAAGATACAGGCCAGGCTCATCGGTCACCGTCATTCCTGCCCTAAGCGGCGCGGGCATGTATTCCATCCTTATTTGGTGAGGTCCCTCGTGCACGTTGAGGTAAGAGCCCACTCCGTGACCCGTGCCATGGAGGAAGTTCATGCCTTCGCGCCACATAGCCTCACGAGCCAGGGCGTCAATCTGCGTGCCCGTGGCCTCGTCGGGGAACTTGGCAAGTTCGAGCTGTATGTGTCCTTTCAACACGAGCGTATACACGCGCCGCATCTCCTCGGTGACGGGTCCAAGGGCTATCGTGCGCGTGATGTCCGTCGTGCCGTCCTCATACTGCGCGCCACTGTCGAGCAGCAACAAGCCCTTGGGCTCAAGCGCGGCGTCGGTGTCGGGTGTCGCCTCATAGTGCACGATAGCGCCATGGGCGTTGTAACCAGCAATCGTGTCGAAACTGATTCCGCGGAAAAGAGGCTGCTCCGCGCGAAGCGCCGTGAGCTTGCGGTCTACGCTCATCTCGGTCTGCCCACCTCGCTCCACGGCGGGCTTGAGCCAACGGAGGAACTTCACCATGGCTATGCCGTCCCTGAGCATGGCGCTGTGATAGCCGGCTATCTCGGTCTCGTTTTTCACCGCCTTCATGGCAGGCACAGGCGACGTGTGCCTGACTATCTCCTTGGCGTAGGCCTTGCTGTCGGCGGATGATATTATATTATATAATGTGTAAGATGTCTCCTCGGGGTCAAGGAGGATGTTATATTCAAAGTATTTCCTGAGTCCGTCGCCCACCTTGTCATAGTCTGCCACTTTCACGTCTTGCGACTTGAGGTATTCCTCTACTTGCGGTGTGAGCTTGGCCTTGTCTACAAACAATGTCGCCTCATCGGTGCTCAACAAGAGATAGGCTACAAACACGGGGTTGCAATGCACATCGGTTCCGCGGAGGTTCAGCAGCCAGGCTATGTCGTCGAGCGCGGAAACGAGCATGCCGTCGGCGCCCATGTCGCACAGCGCGGCTCGCACCCTGCCGATTTTTGAGAGTGCCGTCTCTCCGGCGTATTTCATCGGGTGCACCTCAATCTTGTGGTCTGGTATCGCCGGACGGTCTTTCCATATCTCGTTCAACGGGTCAAAGTTGGTCCTGACGGTGATGCCTCCCTGACGGCGCAGCTCACGAATGAGCTGCTCCACGGAGCTCACGTTGTTGCACATTCCGTCCACGCCCACTTGGGCGTTGCGATCCTTGAGCTTGCCGCCAAGCCATTGGGCTATCGTGGGCGTGCCTTTCACCTTCAGGCGCATCAACTGAAACGAGGTGCCTGTCAACTGTTCCTCCGCGGCGAGGAAATACCTGCTGTCGGTCCAAAGCGCGGCAGAGTCCATTGTCACCACGGCAGTGCCAGCCGAGCCGTTGAACCCGCTTATCCATTCCCTGCCCTTCCATCGGTCGGGAGTGTACTCCGAGTGGTGTGGGTCTGTCGAGGGAAACACGAAAGCGTCGAGCTTCTCTCGACGCATCACCTCGCGAAGATCGGCGAGGCGACTGAGTATGGTGTCGTTTATCATGCCATTCATTACACAACGGTATTTTATAGTTAAAACTAATTGCAAAGATAAGAATCTTTGATAACAACGCAATGCTTGCAAGTGACTTTCTGCTCACTTTTGTCCTTTCAAGCGCTCACTTCTGCCAGTGCTTGGCCAACGGGCTGTCAATTCGACAAAATGCCTGGCAAGCAGGATGTCGAGCTGCATCGTGTCAATATGCCAAACAGAGATTGCAAATTATAAGGTTTTAATATTATACAACATTTCACAACGAAAAAAAGCAATCACTTCTATTTTATTTTCTATACCTTTGCAAGCGAAAAAGGAAACTTTTAAAACACAAACTAAGTTATGAAGTATTTAACAAATGACAAGCTTCTTATCGTCGGTGCAGGCGGTATGATT
>DAIOUH010000176.1:0-4103 GCA_036751585.1 Prevotella sp.
AATTCTGCATAAACTACGTGGATTCGACATCGTGCAACTCATCAACCCCATGTTCTTGGAATTGGAGGCAGAGCGCATATTCCCTGTATATAGGTATTTGAGAAGGCACAACAAGAAAGTTATCTTGGGTGGATTTGGCATGGATTACTATTGGGTACATGTTTGCTGCCAAGACAAGCCATTGAGATACAGCGATTTCAACATAGGCGACCAATTGCGCTCCAACGCGGACGCGATGATGGAGAGAAAAGACTGGCTTGGAACGGCAAAAGAGCGGCTCAACAAGATGATTGCCGATGACTGCGACGGAATTATCACCGGACTGTACGAATACTGGGTGTGCTATCATTCTAATTTTCCGCAGAAAACCACGTATATCCCCTTTCCGATAAGGCCGCTTGCCAAATCAGCTGACATTTCAGATGCCATTCCTCAAAAGGTAAAGCTGTTCATCGGCATCAACAAGGAAAGAAGCGTGTACAAAGGCACTGACATAATGTTGAAAGCAGCCCAAGCCATTGTCGAAAAATATCCGGAAAAGGTAGAATTGCGCATAGCAGAAAGCGTTCCTTTCAAGCAGTATGTTGAAATGATGAACGGAAGTGATGCCATTCTTGATCAGTTATACAGTTACACTCCAAGCATGAATCCGCTTGAGGCCATGTCAAGGGGAATTATCTGTATAGGTGGTGGAGAACCAGAGAATTATGAGATTTTGCACGAGAAAGACCTACACCCTATTATCAACGTTTTGCCTACGTATGAAAGCGTTTATCAACAATTAGAACGTTTAGTACAACACCCGGAAATAATTCCAACACTAAAAAAGCAAAGCGTTGAATACATCAATAAACACCACGACTACGTAAAAGTGGCAAAAAAATATGAAGAATACTACAAAGACGTGCTTCTGTCACAATGATTAACAGTATCTTTGCACATAATACAAAACATAATATAAAAAAGCGTATCTATGGCAGAACTTCCAGCTCTTGTTAAAGACTTGGCATTGATACTCATCGTGGCAAGCATGGTGACGCTTATCTTCAAGCGCCTCAAGCAACCCCTGGTGCTTGGATATATCGTAGCAGGATTCATAGTGTCTCCACATTTGCCACTTACAATGTCGGTTGTAGACAAGGCCGACATACAAACGTGGGCCGACATCGGCGTGATGTTTCTGCTGTTTTCCCTTGGTCTCGACTTTTCTTTCAAGAAGATATTGAAGATGGGCATGGCACCCATCATTGCCGCCGTATGCACAGTGTTTTTCATGTCGATGATAGGCATGACAGTTGGGCACCTCTTCGGCTGGAGCCATATGGACTGCGTATTCCTTGGAGGCATGCTTGCCATGTCGTCCACTACCATTATTTACAAGGCCTACGACGACATGGGACTTTCCCAGCAATCGTTTGCCAAACTCGTGATGAGCGTCTTGATACTTGAGGACATTCTCGCCATCGTAATGATGGTCATGCTTTCGGCAATAGCCTCTGGCAACGACCCTGACGGAGCACAGATGATTGGGTCGCTTCTGAAGATTGGCTTCTTTCTCATACTGTGGTTTCTCGTGGGCCTGTACGTCATCCCGACACTGCTCCGCGTCACCCGTAAGCTGATGACCGACGAGACACTGGTCATCGTAGCCCTTGGTCTTTGCTGCGCCATGGCATGGATTAGCACGGCAGTTGGTTTCTCGTCGGCTTTTGGTGCCTTTGTCATGGGCAGCATACTTGCCGAGACAATAGAGGTAGAGCGCATAGAAAAAGTCGTGGCACCGGTGAAAAACCTTTTCGGCGCTATTTTCTTCGTATCTGTTGGCATGCTCGTGGACCCCAAGGTTCTTGTTGGCTATGCTTTGCCTATCGTTGTCCTCGTGATTGCCATCATGGTTGGCCAAGCAGTATTCGGCACATTCAGCTATATGCTGTCTGGACAACCATTGAAGACGGCAATGCGCTGTGGTTTCTCGATGGCCCAGGTTGGTGAGTTTGCTTTCATCATTGCCTCACTCGGACTGTCACTCAAGGTCATAAGCAGTTTCATCTATCCTGTCATTGTGGCTGTAAGCGTTGTCACGACCTTCATTACACCTTATATGATACGCGCCGCGGTGCCAGCCTACAATGGCATTACTAAAGCATTGCCACGCAGATGGACAAGACGACTCAACCACTTAGGCACTGCCCACCAGACCACTACCAAGGAACTGTCAACATGGCGCAGATTATTGCGCAAGATGAGCATAAACACGCTCATATACACCGTATTGTGCATTGCCGTAAGCGCGGTGATGCTGACCTTCGTCTTGCAATTTTTCCGCCACATACTCCCACACTGGTGGGCAAATGGTGCAACAGGACTGTTGACATTCGTATGCATATCTCCTTTCATGCGAGCTTTGGTAATGAAAAACAACCATAGCGAAGAGTTCAAAGAGCTTTGGACTGAAAGCCGACTCAATCGCCTTCCCTTGATTTTCACCGTTTTGGTGAGGGTGACCATTGCCGCGACAATCCTGTTTTATGTATGCAACTACCTTGCGCGCTTCGCTAACGCCATAGTGATAACCCTTGCCGTGACCCTGATATTTCTCATGGTGCTGTCACGTCGGCTCAAGAAAAGTTCGATAGGCATGGAACGTCGTTTCATAGCTAACCTCCACTCACGCGATATTAAGGCACAGGTTGAGGGCAAACGCAAGCCACTGTTTGAAAAGAACCTTGTGGAGCGAGACATCCATATTTCCGATGTCGATGTCCCCACAGATTCCTCATGGGCAGGCAAGACACTTGGCGAGCTTAGGCTGAGCTCACGCTTTGGAGTATACGTGAGCAGCATTCTCCGTGGCCATAAGCGTATCAACATCCCTGGGGGCAGCACCATAATCTTTCCCAACGACCGCCTGCAAGCCATTGGCAACGATGAGCAGCTTAAGGTCTTCGCGCATGCCATAAGAACAGATGTGGATGCGGAGGACACGCAGATTGAACTGCGAGAAATGAAACTGCAAAAGGTAAAACTTAGCAAGGACAGCCCATTCATTGGCCGTACTCTTAAGGAAAGCGGCATACGTGAGCAATATAATTGCATGGTGGTTGGCGTTGAGGAAGGTCAAGACAGCCTTACATGCATGAACCCCAATCGCAAGTTTGCCGCTGGCGACATAATATGGGTGGTGGGCGAAAAAGAATCCATCAAGAGCCTACCGGACACTTGATGGATTTTATAAACAATACTTTTACGATTATTCGTGCGTGGCGAAACGTTTCTCCGCCAACGCCTCATATTTGGTTCCAGGACGACCATAGTTGGCGTAAGGGTAAATGCTTATACCACCGCGTGGAGTGAACAGTCCTGTCACCTCAATATATTTAGGATCCATCAATTTGATGAGGTCCTTCATGATGATGTTAACGCAATCCTCATGAAAGTCACCATGATTGCGGAAGGAAAACAGATAGAGCTTCAAGCTCTTGCTCTCCACCATCCTCACGTCTGGAATGTAACTGATGCGAATCTCAGCGAAGTCCGGCTGGCCTGTAATTGGGCACAGTGACGTAAATTCCGGGCAATTGAATCGAACCCAATAGTCGTTGCCCTGATGCTTGTTGACAAAAGTCTCAAGCACCTCAGGCGCGTAATCCATCCTGTATTGAGTTTTCTTGCCAAGGGCCTTGAGGCCTTCTTCTTTTCTTTCTGTCATTGCTTGTTTAGATATTGAAAATCTTAAGTATATTGTAGTCTACGCCATTATCGTAGGCATCCTCCCCCTCATGCTTCTTCATGAATTTTACCACTCGTATGGTGAGCGGCAAAGCTATCACCTCATAGAAAGTCTTTAGGAAAACCTGCCACAACATGAGACTTGGCAGTTCGCCCCAAGGCACCACTCCACCAAGGGCAAGCGGAAAGAATATTATGGAGTCGCAACTCTCGCCAGCCACAGTGCTCAATATGGCACGAGCTGAGAAATGCCGTCCTTGATCATGGATTTTCATTCGGCTCATGACAAAAGCGTTCATGAAACTGCCAACGAGAAATGCCACGAATGACGCGGCGGCAATGCGCGGCGCAAGTCCAAAAATGGCATGAAAGCC
>DAIOUH010000177.1:0-4083 GCA_036751585.1 Prevotella sp.
TAAGAGATTAAGCGACAAAAATATGATAATTATTGTTATCTTTGCCGGACAAAAACGTAAAGACATGAAGATAGCAGTGTTTTGTTCTGCCAACGACTCCATTGCTCCGGCTTATTTCAAGGCCGCCGAGGAGCTTGGCAGCTGGATGGCCGAGAATGGCCACACGCTTGTTTATGGTGGCCAGAACCGTGGGCTCATGCGGTGCGTGGGCGAGGCGGTGCACGATGGCGGTGGCCAGATAATAGGTGTCATACCCCAGATACTCGTGAACAACGGCCAGCGTCCCGACTGCCTCGACGTGGAGATACCGTGCGACAACCTTTCCGACCGTAAGGACCTCATGCTCGCCCAAGCTGACGTGTGCGTGGCGCTGCCTGGGGGCATAGGCACGCTCGACGAAGTGTTTACCGTTGCCGCGTCGCACAACATCGGATACCATTGCAAGATGGCAATACTCTACAATGTGGAGGGCTTTTGGGACAAGACCATAGAGATGCTCGATGACATGCAGCGGCGCGGGTTCATGCGTGGACATTGGACGGATTATATCAAGGTCGTGGAAAACATAGGGCAATTGAAGTCGTTGATCCTGTAAAGGTTAGGGGAAACTTCAAATCTTTAAAAGATGTTATAGCTGTGCAAGGTTTCGCCCATGTCGGCATTTAACCCATGAGAAAAAGAAAAAACAGCTATGAGTAAACTATTCAAGATGATGGCCTTCGCGGCCATATTGCTTTTCACGGCTTTTTCGTTGCAGTCGTGCGATGATGATGACAACAATAACTATGTCATAGACCCCGTAGATCATTTCAATGCTTTGGTCACGTTCAAGACCAATCCCGCGAACGGGCAGGTCTACATGCAGCTCAACGACTCGGTGACCCTTGTGGACAAGGATTACAAGCAGTGGCCGTTCAACGCCACGGACAAGAAGGAACTGCGTGCCCTCGTGTCAGTCATCTTCGACGACGACAATTATAAAGCCCTTCAGCGCAACGTGCATATTGTCAACGTGTTCGACACCATTCGCACCAAGCCGATGTCCCCGATTGTCAACGACATGGAGAAAACCTATGGCGATGACCCCGTGGAGATAGTCAACAATTGGTTGACGGTGTGCGAGGACGGGTATCTTACCCTCCAGTTCCGCACATATTTCGGCGGCATGAAGATTCATTCGCTCAGGCTCGTGCGCCAGGCCGATGGCACGCTCAGGCTCTTCCACGATGCCAATGGTGACACCAAGGGCACGGTAGGCGATGGCATTATCGCGTTCAGGCTCAACGACGTTCCCAAGCCAGCTGACGGCAGCCAGTACCAGGACATCACGTTGAAGTGGCGTTCGTTCTCGGGCGAGAAGAGTCATACCTTCAAATACAAGTATCGCGAATGAACAAGGAGCAGCACATCCTACAACTGTTCGCACGGGGCGATTCCCGCGCGATGGATGTGCTGTATGCCGAATTTGCCGACTACATGGCAGGTGTTTGCGCGAGATACGTGCCACAACCCGACGATATGCGAGACGTGTTGCAAGATGCCTTGATAAAGGTATTTTCCTCTGTCGGCAGTTTCCATTATCGTGGCGAGGGCTCACTGAAGGCATGGCTCACCCGTGTGGTGGTCAATGAGGCGTTGATGTTTCTCCGCGATAAGAAAAAGATGCTGTTTGTGGACAGCGAGCGCGAGATTCCCGACACGCCCGAGGAGCCGCCCGACACGTCGGGCCTCTCCGCCGACATGGTTGATGAGGCGTTGCGGCAATTGCCCGACGGATACCGCGCGGTGTTCAACCTCTACGCCATAGAGGGCAAGAGCCATAAGGAGATTGCCGAGTTGTTGGGCATCAAGCCCGACACCTCGGCTTCACAATATCACAGGGCCAAGACGATGTTGGCAAGGATACTTAGAAAGAGAAAGAAGGAAACACAATGAACGAAGACTGGACCAAAGACATACAGCGGCTGATGGCCGATCATCGGGTCAAGGCACCCGACGGGCTTCTTGAGGAGGTGAAGCAGCGACTCGCCTCAGGCACGCCCGTTGCCTCACCCAAGTCGATTCAGCCTGCGCGAAAGATTACTATGTGGCGGTATCGTTGGCTTACCGCCGCCGCTGTGGTGGCTGCCATTGGCGTTCCCGTGACGTGGCGATTGTTGAAGGTCGACGAGTCGCCACGCGTGGTTGCCGTGTCGCGCGCCATCCAGCAGTCGGCAAGTCGTGCCAAAGCAGGCTCGGCTAACAGCGTGGATGCCAACAATGCCCTCGGCTCGTTGGCCACGAGGCGAGAAGTCGCGACGCTTTCCAAGCATGGTGAGGCGCTAAAGCGTGGACGGGTGACAGGTGAGCCTGCTGAAGCCTCTGTCACTCAGGCGGAAACCGTTGAGGCTACGAAAGCCCAGATGTCTGGACAAGCCATTTCCGCGGCGACCAATGACGAGAAAGGCCAACCGTTGCCGAAGCATGAAAACGGCAAGCCATTGCCTAAGCCGCGCCAGGAAGTGAAGCCGGGAAAACGCCCAGGCCGAAATGCTTATCAATATCAAGCCGAGGCCGACGACGCTTATCATCGCTCGTCGCTTACGTCATCGCCGCTTTCCCTCACTGCCTATTATGGTGGGGCGTTCAGTGGCAATGGCTTGGCGGCAGGCAGGGGTGGCAACATCGCCAGCGACTATTATTCCGATGACATGCCTTTTGGCGCTTTCCCCATGGAACTTGGCAAGGCCAACGTCTTGATGGCCAAGCAGCCCAAGCGCAAGTCACACCATGCCCAACCTGTGAAGATAGGTGTCAGCGTTGGCTATAGGCTTTCAGACCGTTGGGCGGTCAACACGGGTGTCACTTATAGTTACCTCTCTTCCAATTTCACCGAGGACGGCAACGTCGTGGAGCGTCAGCGGTTGCACTACGTTGGCGTGCCACTCACTGCAAGCTACAGCTTCTTGCGCACCAAGCGCGCCGAGGTTTATGTTACCGCCGGCGGCGAGGTGGAGAAACTGGTGAAGGGTTCCGCTGGAATGGAAGGTTTTGAGCAAGAGAAACTCACTGAGAAACGACCGCAATGGTCCGTGAAAGCCGCCGTGGGCGGAGCCTTCCGCTTCACGCCATCGCTCAGCCTGTATGCCGAGCCAGGCGTGACCCACTACTTCGACAACCACTCGTCGATAGACAACGTGTACAAGGACCGGCCCACGAGTTTCAGCTTGAACGTCGGATTGAGGTTTAATGTGAAGTGAGCGGAAAAAACTTTCCCGCTCACACTTTATACATCGAATAAAAGCAGTACCTTTGCACGCAATATGGTACTGAATTACATCTGGATAGCTTTTTTCGTCGTTTCTTTCATCTTTGCCGTAGTGCAGCTTTTGATGGGCGACACGACTATCTTCCAAAAGATAGTCGACTCCACTTTCGATACATCGAAGACAGCGTTTGAGACATCCCTTGGCCTTACGGGTGTGCTTGCCCTTTGGCTTGGCATCATGAAAATCGGTGAGAAGGCTGGTGCCGTCAACCTGTTGGCGCGAATGCTCAGCCCTGTCTTCTCGCGTCTCTTCCCCGACATTCCCAAGAACCATCCGGCCATGGGATCCATCTTCATGAACGTGGCTTCCAACATGCTTGGCCTCGACAATGCAGCGACGCCGACGGGCCTCAAGGCCATGCAGCAGTTGCAAGAGCTCAACCCGAAGAAAGACACGGCCACCAACCCGATGATAATGTTCCTCGTGCTCAACACGTCGGGCCTTACCATCATCCCAACGACCATCCTCGCCTTCCGCTCCAGCTACGGGGCCGCGCAACCCACCGACGTATTCATACCCATACTCCTTTCCACCACCGTGGCTACGCTCTGCGGTGTCATCATCACTTGTCTTTTTCAGCGCACCAATATCCTGAAGCCCGCCATGCTTGCCATGTTCGTGGGCTTCTGCGCGTTTGTGGGCCTCATCATCGCGGCTTTCGGCTACATGGACAAGGACACCATGGCTACGGTGACCTCCGTGGGAGGCAATGTCATCCTCTTGTCGGTGATAGTGGCGTTCATCGTGGGTGGACTCATCAAGAAAGTCAACGTTT
>DAIOUH010000178.1:0-4025 GCA_036751585.1 Prevotella sp.
TTAAGAGAACTAAAAACTATATGATGAACAGAAAACTTGTGCTGACCGCAAGCATCGTGTGCATGTGCGCATGCGACACTTTCGCAAAGGGAAACAACATCTACCATAAAGGCTGGATTGACTTCAACAAGAACGGCGTGATGGACGTGTTTGAGAACCCCAAGGCACCCATCGAGGAACGTATAAAGGACTTGCTCCGACAGATGACGGTAGAAGAGAAGACGTGCCAGATGGCCACGCTTTACGGTTCCGGACGAGTGCTCACCGACTCGCTGCCCACCGAGAAGTGGAAACAGGAGGTATGGAAAGACGGCATAGCCAACATCGATGAGCAGCTGAACGGGCTTGGACGCGGCAGGCGCGCCTATCCGCAACTCATATATCCCTTCAGCAACCATGCCAAGGCCATAAACACCATACAGCGGTGGTTCGTGGAGAACACGCGTCTGGGCATACCCGTGGATTTCACCAACGAAGGCATACACGGTCTGAACCACACGAAGGCGACGCCATTGCCCGCTCCAATCGGCATGGGCAGCACGTGGAACCGACAACTCGTGCGCCAGGCGGGCGACATCATAGGCCAGGAGGCCAAGGCGTTGGGCTACACCAACATATACACGCCTGTGCTCGACGTGTCGCGCGATCCACGCTGGGGACGCGTCATGGAGACCTATGGAGAGGAGCCATTCCTCATCGCCCAACTCGGAACGCAGGTCGTGGAAGGAATACAGGCACACGGAGTGGCATCGACATTGAAGCATTACGCCGCTTACAGCGTGCCAAAGGGCGGGCGAGACGCCTCCGTGCGCACCGATCCCCACATTGCCCCGCGCGAACTGCACACGCTCTATTTGTACCCATTCAAGAAAGTCATAGAGGCAGCTCACCCGATGGGCGTGATGAGCAGCTACAACGACTGGGATGGAGTGCCCGTGACGGCAAGCCGCTATTTCCTCACCACGTTGCTGCGCGAGCGATTCGGATTCCGTGGATATGTCGTGAGCGACAGCGAGGCAGTGGAATACGTGCTCACCAAGCACCACGTGGCCACGTCATACGGCGATGCCATACGCCAATGTGTTGAGGCAGGTCTCAACGTGCGCACCAACTTCACGCCGCCCGAGGATTTCATAAAGCCTCTGCGTGAGGAGATAGCCGAAGGACGGCTGTCGATGAAGACCGTAGACGAGCGCGTGGCGGAAGTGCTGCGCGTGAAGTTCCAGCTTGGCCTGTTCGACCATCCGTATGTGGAAAATCCTGACGCCGCTGACCGCACTGTGGGAGCCGACCGTCACGCCGCCTTCGTTGACGAAATACAACGCCAGTCGCTTGTGCTACTCAAAAACTCCAACAACACCCTGCCGCTCGATGCCACCAAGCTCAAGAAAGTGCTCATAGCAGGTCCACTGGCCAAGGAGACAAACTTCATGATAAACCGCTATGGTCCGCAGGGTCTCGACTGCGTGTCGTTCTACGACGGCATTGCGAAATATCTTAAAGCCAAGGGCGTGGCAACAGCCTATGCCAAGGGTTGCGACGTGCGCGACGCCATGTGGCCCGACAGCGAAATCGTGCCTACCGAGCTTACCGGCAAGGAGCGCGGCGACATCGCCGCCGCCGTGACTGCCGCTGCCGACTGCGACGTGATAATAGCCGCCCTCGGTGAGGATGAGTCGTGCACGGGCGAGGGCAAGTCGCGCACGTCGTTACAGTTGCCCGGCCGACAGCAACAGTTGCTGGAGGCCCTGAAAGCCACGGGCAAGCCAGTAGTGCTGCTGCTCGTCAACGGCCAGCCGCTCACCATAAACTGGGCGGAACGCAACGTGGATGCCATACTCGAAACGTGGATGCCTGGCCCACAGGGTGGAAAGGCGGTGGCGGAGACCGTGTTTGGCGACTACAACCCAGGCGGAAAGCTACCCATCACATTCCCGAAGTCGGTGGGGCAGATAGAATTCAACTTCCCATACAAGCCTGGCTCACAGGGCGGACAGTACTTCAACGGCCCCAATGGTTCCGGTTCCACACGTGTCAACGGCGCGCTCTATCCCTTCGGATACGGACTGAGCTATACCACGTTCAAATACTCCAATCTCAACATCAAGCAAGCGACCAAGCACGCGGGCACCCCGATAACCGTGACGGCCGACATAACAAACACGGGCAAGCGTGATGGCGACGAAGTGGTGCAGCTCTACCTGAAAGACGTTGTGGCAAGCGTGATACCCTACAACTCGGTGCTGCGCGGATTCGAGCGCGTGCACTTGAAGGCGGGCGAGACACGCCGCGTGGAGTTCACCTTGCAGCCCGACGACCTTGAGATTCTCGACCGCAACATGGAGTGGACCGTCGAGCCGGGCAAGTTTGAGATATGGGTAGGAGCATCGTCGGAAGACATACGGCTCAAGGGCGAATTTACGATAGAACAATAACCATAGTAGATTTTAAGTAACCAACCGAAAGACTTATGCTAAACAACAACCTGCTTTCAAGCGCGCGTCTCAGCGCGGCCTTGTCGCTCGGCATGCTTCTGCCAGGACAGAAAGCCGCCGCGACTGGCAACGGCCAAAACGGCGACGGCAAGCGCCCTAACATATTGTTCATACTGAGCGATGACCACACGTCGCAGGCGTGGGGCGTGTATGGCGGCGTGCTCGCCAACTATGTCAAGAACGACAACATACGCCGGCTGGCATCCGAGGGCACGGTGCTCGACAACTGCTTCTGCACCAACTCCATCTCCGCGCCGAGCCGCGCCTCCATCCTCACCGGATTGTACAGCCACCGCAATGGTCTGTATACGCTCAACGACTCGCTCGACACGTCGATACCTACCATCGCCACGCGTCTGCAGGCCGCTGGCTACCATACAGGACTCGTCGGCAAGTGGCACATACAGTCGCAGCCGCAGGGGTTCGACTATTATTCCGTGTTTTGGGACCAAGGCGAATACCGCGACCCGGTGTTTATCGAGAGCGGTGAGCCGTGGCCTGGCAACCGTCGCTTCGGGACAAAGGAACTGGGGTTCTCCACCGACCTCGTGACCGACAAGGCCATTGCCTGGATGAAGAAGCAGGACAAGGACGAGCCGTTCCTCATGGCTTGCCATTTCAAGGCCACACATGAGCCGTGGGACTTCCCTAAACGCATGGAACACCTGTACGACGGCGTGACTTTCCCGGAGCCGGAGAACCTGATGGACTTCGGGCCTGAGACCAATGGTCGCTCGTTCGTAGGACAGAATCTTGAGGAACTGGCGCGACGCTGGATGAAGTGCTCTGACGACCCCGACAAGTGGTGGTGCCGCTATCCCGAACTGCCTTTCTACACCACGGGCATGCAGCGCGCCACGGCACGTAAGGCCGAATACCAGAAACTTGTGCGCGACTATCTGCGCTGCGGCGCCACCATCGACGATAACATTGGGCGTCTGCTCAAGGCCCTCGACGACATGGGCATTGCCGACAACACCATCGTCGTGTACGTGTCAGACCAGGGATATTTCCTCGGCGAGCATGGATTCTTCGACAAGCGCATGTATTACGAGGAGGCGGCACGCATGCCATTTGTCATACGCTACCCAGGACACATTCCGGCTGGAAAGCGACTGAAAGACCTTGTGCTCAATGTTGACTTCGCGCCGACGCTGGCCGACTATGCCGGCGTGGACATGCCTGGTGTGCAGGGCCGCTCGTTTCGCGACAACCTCGAAGGCAATACGCCGAAAGACTGGCGCAAGTCCATCTACTACCGCTACTGGACCAACCACGCCATCCGCCCAGCACACATGGCTGTGCGCACCGACCGCTACAAACTCATATATTATTATGGGAAGAATCTTGGCATGAGCGACACCGAGAACTTTGAGTATACGCCGTCGTGGGATTTCTACGACCTGCGTAAGGATCCGCACGAGGACCACAATGCCTACGGCGACAAGGAGTATCAGCCTGTCATAAAACAGCTCAAGCGGGAACTGCGCCGCTTGAAGCAAGAGGTGGGCGATACTGACGAGAAATATC
>DAIOUH010000179.1:0-3897 GCA_036751585.1 Prevotella sp.
GAGAAGTCGCTTGCAGCACCGCTCTCGTTGCCGAACGACCAGATAATCACGCTTGGGTGGTTGCGGTCGCGGCGCACCATGCGTACCTCGCGGTCGGTGATGGCGGTCTGCCAATTTGAGTTTGAAGCCAAGTCTTGGTTTCCATGGCATTCCACGTTTGCCTCGTTCACGCAGTAGAGTCCGAAGGCATCCATCATGGCATACATCTTTGGCTGACGAGGATAGTGCGACGTGCGGATGGTGTTGATGTTGGCTTGCTTCATCATCGTCACGTCCTTGAGCATGGTTGCGGTGTCGATGGCGCGTCCGTATTCGGGATGAGTGTCTTGAGTGTTCACACCTTTAATGAACACGCGCTTGCCGTTCACAAGGAGCTTGGTGCCGCTTATCTTAACAGTGCGGAATCCATACTTGGTGGAGAACACCATCTCCTCTTTTCCGCTCTCGTCCTTTTGGCTCACCACCACTGTGTAGAGGTAAGGATTCTCGGCGCTCCACGGTGTGAGGCCAGTGAGACCATCGAGCGTGGCTACGAGCTGACTTGTGGCAGAGCTGTTGTAGCTGACGGTGGTGCTCTTCACGGTTGTGCCCTTGGCGTCGAGCAGTTCCACGAGAATCGTCTTCTTGGCAGATGTGTTGTCGCGGTTGTCCACGGTGAGCTGCACGTTGAGCGATCCGCTTGTGGCAGCGTTGTCGCTGAACTTGGCGGTGATGTAGTGGTCGCGCACTGCCACCTTAGGTGTGGCGTAGAGATACACGTCGCGATGAATGCCGGAGAGGTGCCACATGTCCTGACCTTCGAGATAAGAACCGTCGCACCAGCGATAGACACGCACTGAGAGTTGGTTGTCGCCCTCGCTGACGAAGCCTGTCAAGTCGAACTCGGCATCGGTGTTGGAATTTTGTGTATAGCCCACGTAGTGGCCGTTGACCCATACCACTGCCGCGCTGTAAACGCCGTCGAAGTGGAGGAACACGCGCTTGCTTGTCCAGCCCTCGGGCAGGGTGAACGTGCGGCGATAGAAGCCTGTGGCGTTGTTGTCGGTCACGCCATACTGTGACCAACCAACCGTTGCGCTCGGAGCTTGATCTTGGAATGGATAGCCTACGTTGGTGTATACGGGCTTGCCATAGTTGGCCATTTCCCAAGAGAGAGGCACGCGGATGTTGTCCCACGATGCGTCGTTGAGGTCTTTCGCGTAGAAGTCGCTGCTGCCTGGACCGCTTGTGGTGCCAGCCACATACTTGAACTTCCATGTGCCATTGAGGTTCAGATAGTCGGCCTTTTGTGGAGTCTCCCATGGCTCGTCGTAGTTCACGTCAGCCTTCATGTTGGCTTCAGAGGTGTAAGGGATATACGTGGCGTGCGCGTCCTCCTTGTGGTCGCCCACCTTGTTCTGGTTGCTTATCCAGCTCACGCTGAACGAGCCGTGGTCGGGAGCGGAAGGAGTTGGGTCTGGAGTCACGGTGCCGCCACCGCTTACTGCGATGAAGCCGAAGGCCGTGGCTGAGGTTTGCGATGTCGCGACTCCGAGATCGCCATTGGCTGTGCCGTTCCACGTGATGTAATAAACAGAGCCGTTGTATGTGGCACTTATATAATATGTGTGCTCAGAGGCATCTGCCACTTCGAGTTTCCACTCCTGATTGGGGTTCGCTTGACCACCTTTATAGTCATTCTCAGATGTCCACTGGAGTGGTGACTTACCACCTGCGGCATCGAGAGCCTTAGATGACATAGCGTTGACGAAATGGTAAGGGTAGGTGGTGGAGTAGTTGCCCTTCTTTGCCGTCCATTGCTGTGCGTTGCTGCCATCTGTCAAGGTCGTGATGGTGATAGGCGTGTCGTTGTTGCTGTCGGCTACCGTGAAGCACTTCGTGTCGTCAGTGGCTGGGCAAATGTAGTAGTTGCTGCCATAGGATGGTACGACAAACTTGGTCTGCACAGGAGTTCCTGTCGTTACTACACTTGTGTACTTGGCGTAGCTGCGGCTGATGCCTTGCTTTGAACCTACTTGAATGCTTGTGAGCGTGAGCAGGCCACTAAGTGTGCTGGCATCAACCTTCGTCGTGCCATTGACAGAGAGTCCTTCAGACGAAAGTTTCAGTTTGAGGGTCGTGGAAGAAAGAGTATCGGAAGTCTCAACCTTATCTCCTCCTTTTTTCAAGTAGTCCATTACGAGCAAATTGCTCGAATGAGTGTAGTACAAGTGGAGGTTGTAAGCCCCTGAGTTCCATTCGGCGATGTCGTCGCCGAAAGAGATAAGGTTCTGTAAGGATACGCTTGTGCCGCACGTGCTCAGGTCAATCTCCGCCTCGATATAGTCTCCTTTTGAGAAGTCTATCGATACGGTCTTTGAGAACTTATCGCCGTTTGGCGAGTAGTTCGGCCAAAGTGTTGTCCTTGTCTCCGCGGCGAGGGCCTTCGGGGTGACGAGGGCGAGCAGGGCGAGGAGAAGCAGGATATGTTGCTTGATGTATGTTTTCATGTCGCGTGTGGTTTATTTGGTTAGTTTCTTTCCGTTGACGATGTACACTCCGTGTGGCAGGTCGTCGAGCGATGTGGCGGCATGGCGCAGCATCTGTCCGCTGACGTTGTACACGTCGAAGCGCGTCTCGGTGGAGGCGTTGATGGTGCCAATGGCTGTCGTGGCTCCGTCGAGCGACCATGCGTTGAACACCTTCGCGCCGCTGTCCGTGTTGCCTTGGATGATCATGCCGCGGAAGCCCTTGATGGGCATGTCGCTTGTCAAGTGGTACACTTGGTTCTTGCTCAGCACGTAGGCACCTTTTGTGGCGGTGGTCTTATAGAAGTTGCCCTTGAAGGTGAGGCTCTCGTTAGAGTCGTCGCTCACCGTCACGTCGTTGGGCTGCGAGGCGAACGATGTCACGCCCGTGAAGGTGTAGTAGCCTTCTGTTGGGGTTTCCTTGCTCACGTACACGAGGTAAGGCGTGCCCGCCTTGACTTCGTAGCGTGAGGTGAAGTCAATGGTGGTCGCGGTCAAGCCCGTGAGCTCAGCCACGCGCACATTGTCGCCGAACTGTGCCTTGAGTTGGTCGGCAGAAATGTCGAACGGCACGCAGAACGAGTTCCAGCTGTTGACCGTGAACGTGCGCTTGAGGTGGACCGTCGCGCTGCCAGACGTGCCAATGGTGGGCACGGTGTAGGTCGTGGATGTCTCGTTGAGAGTCACGACCTCATCACTTGCCTGGTCTGTGGACACGAACTTCCACTGGCCCTGCTTGAAAACGTCGCCAGGCTTGAAAGGCTCCGTGCGCACGTCGCCGAACAGCTGGCTGTAGAAGAGCCATTGCGCGCTTGAGGCTTCCTTGCTTCGCGCGCCGATGGCATAGGTCTGGTCGGTGCCGCTGACGAGGCTGAAAGTCCATTCGTTGTACTTGCCCTTGCCGTCGCAGGTGGGCTTGTCCCATAGCGAGGCGGTGAGCGTGCCCTTGTCGGTGGTGAGCGTGTAGTAGCCGTCGGTGCTCTTCTCCGACAGCGTGACGCTCAACTTCGCTCCCCCGAGGGAGAGGGTGCCGTCGTTTGCGGCACTGAGAAACTCGCCCTTCTGCACGTTGAGCAGGTAGTAGGTCTTGCCTGCCTCGGGCGTGGAGCCCGTGTAGTCGGCGGCACGGAGCGTCGCCAGACAGGTGCAGAGAAGCACGAGAGTGAGAGTAAACAGTTTCTTCATACTTTACTTCTTTATTCGTTCCATGAATCGTTCCAGCCCCAAGAGTTGTTCTTCTTGGCGTCAATCTCGTCGGGATTTCCTTCCACGGGGTCGGTCTTAATGTCGGGGAAATCCTTGTTGTCGAGCTTCACGTCCTTGCTTGGCGACCCGGCAAGCAATCCGCCTGACACGAGCGGCAAGACCATCGCGGAGGGCCGCTCATACG
>DAIOUH010000180.1:0-3877 GCA_036751585.1 Prevotella sp.
ACACGCATCCACTTGCCCATCTCCTTTAACCTGTCGAGAGCCAGCGCGGGAAGCTCGCCGTTGGGCTGTGGGCCGATGTTGAGCAGCAGATTAGCACCTTTACCAGACGTGTTGATGAGCAAGCGAATGAGCTCTGCCGCCGACTTGTAGTTCTGATCCACCACCTTGTATCCCCACATGCCGTTCATGGTCTGGCAAGTCTCCAATGGCAAGTGGCTTATCTGCGCCGCCTTGTCCACGAAACCTGCCGTGTTCTCACCGGGCAGGTCGCGCTCGAAGATTTGTATGTCCTCGCCGTCAAATGGTTTCATGTGATGGTTGTTGCCAATGAGACAAGCGGGCTGCAACTTGTGGATAAGCGCGTATTGCTCAGGCAGATGCCAGTTGAACGGCACTGAGTCTTGGTCGTGATCCCACCACCCGTCAAACCATATTGCGCCAATCTTTCCATAGCGCGTGAGCAACTCCGTGAGCTGGGCGTTCATGAACTTGAAATAGTGAGGCCAGTCGCTCTTGGTGCTATCCTTTCCGCAATGCCTACCAGTGCGACCCATCGGGTAGTCTTGGCGCATCCAGTCGATATGACTGTAATAAAGGTGAAGCCTTATGCCCTCCTCGTGGCAAGCGTCGGCAAGTTCTTTCACCACGTCACGCTTGAAAGGCGACGCCTTCATTATATTATAGTCGCTTTGCTTGGTGTCCCACATCGAGAAGCCATCGTGGTGGCGAGTGGTGAAGCAAATATACTTAGCGCCGGCGTCTTTGATGGCTCGTACCCACTCATGGGCATTGAAACGGTGTGGGTAGAAAGCGTCGGCGGCCTTGGCGTATTCCATGCGGTCGGGCACGGCGTTTTGCAAATACCACTCGCCTTGGGCAAACGTACTGTAGATGCCCCAATGAAGGAAGATGCCGAATTTGGCGTTGCGGAAATTCTCCCTCTCGGCAAGGTTCTCCTTCGTCGGGACATAGGCTTGCGCCATCGCCCCGAGAAAGCACAAAAAGAGTGCGATAGTAGACAGTGTTCTTTTCATAAGTGAATGTTAAATGATGATTTAACGCCAAAAATACAAATAAAACCGCTAAATCGCAAACACATTCTAATATTTTCGCTACCTTTGCTGAAAATTTTTTAAGCCAAACTTATATGCGACGATTATTAGTGTCACTTTTAGCGCTCTGCGCCTCCATTTTATCTTTTTCTCAACCCAGCCAGCCCAAACCATTGGCATGGCGCGGCATGATGATCGACGTGAGCCGACATTTCGTGCCCATCAACGAGTTGTATCGTGAGGTTGACATCATGAGCCACTACGGGCTCAACACCCTTCACCTTCACCTCACCGACGCGGCAGGATGGCGCATGGAGATAAAAGCCTATCCTCGGCTCACGGAGGTTGGGGCATGGCGCACTCGACCCACATGGAAAGAATGGTGGAACAAGCCTGCCAATCAGGAAGGCCAAGACCTCAGCTACGTGCGTGCATACAGCAATAGCAAGGACGGCTTTGGCGGTTACTATACCCAAGAAGAACTGAAAGGACTGGTGAAATACGCCCAAGGCAAGGGCGTGACCATCGTCCCCGAGATAGAGTTTCCCGGCCATAGCGAGGAAGTGTGCGCCGCATATCCAGAGGTGGCGTTCAACCATGCCGAGATGGACGTTTCCAAGGATGAGACCTATAAGTTCATGGAAACGATTTTGAAAGAGGTTGCCGAGGTTTTCCCGTCCACCTACATACATTGTGGTGGCGACGAGACGGCGACCCAAAAAGAGGAATATCCCAACGCCATACGCCGGATGAACAACATCGTGCGCGGTCTTGGACGCAAGATGGTGGTTTGGGACGAGGCCCTTTCCGACTCCAAGGCCGACAGCAGCATCGTCATCATGGTATGGCGCAACGCCGACATTGGCAAGAAAGCCTTGGAGCTCGGCCATCAGGTCATCATGTGCCCAGGCTCGTGGTGCTATCTCGACAGTTATCAAGACGCGCCAGCCACTCAGCCTGAGACAATGGGCGGTTACAGGCCGCTCAAGCACATCTGGGACTTTGGCAAGGAGATAGCCCCGTTCCGCGACAAGCTCCTTGGCGCTCAAGTGACATTGTTCACCGAGTATGTGCCCACGGTGAGCTTGCTCCAGTATCAATTATGGCCACGCGCGCTTGCCATGGGCGAAATAGGCCTTGGCCGCACGCGCTCATTCAAGGACTTCCACAAATGGGCGACACATGTCACCGACAGCTTGCGGAAAGCCGGCGTGAACGCATTTGACCTCAGGAAGGAGATTGGCGAGCGTCCGGAATATTTCAAGAAAGTGAAGCACTTGGCGATAGGCGGCAAGGTGCAGTTCAATGGCAATTGCCATTACAGCGACGTGTACAAGGCAGGTGGCGACAACGCCCTCATCGACGGCTTGCAAGGCACATGGAACAACAACGACGACCGTTGGCAAGGGTTCTGCTGCGACCTCGACATCACCATAGACCTCGGCAAGGAGCGCACTGTCCATAACGTGACAATGAACTTCATGCAACTCACTGGCCCCGAGATTTACCTTCCAGCCCAGGTCACGGTAAACGGCGAGCCATGCGTCGGCAGTCCCAAGGACTTGCCCTACTCCATTTGCACCTACACACTGAGCAAGAAGCAAACCACTCGTTACCTTCACATCCAAGCCAAGCGATCACCTCGCAATGGTTGGTTGTTTGTCGACGAGGTCATCGTAAAATAAATGAAATACGCAAGTTCCAAGCCCCACTACGCCCTCCTCGACGGACTGCGCGGAGTGGCGGCCTTGCTTGTGGTGTGGTATCACGTGTTCGAAGGATACCAGTTCGCGGGCAACAAACCCATTATCGATTTCGCCAACCACGGCTATCTCGCCGTCGACTTTTTCTTCATCCTCTCCGGTTTCGTCATTGGCTATGCCTACGATGACCGTTGGGGCAAGTCGCTGTCGTTGGGCACGTTTTTCCGTCGCCGCCTTATCCGCCTGCACCCAATGGTGGTGCTCGGCGCGGCAATCGGCGCGGTGTCATTCATCCTCACAGGCATGGAGCGATGGGACGGCACCCACGCCACGCTTCTTCTCACCCTCGTGGCCATGCTTTGCGCATGGCTCATGCTTCCGGCATGGCCAGGGATGCAGCGCGAAGTGCGTGGCAATGGCGAGATGTTCCCGCTCAACGGCCCTTGCTGGTCACTCTTCTTCGAATATATCGGCAACATCATCTACGCCTTCATCATGCGCCGACTGCCCACGCGCGTCTTGGCTTGCGTGTCGGCGCTGCTGTGCTGCGCATTGGCGTGGTTTGCCGTCACCGACCAGTCTGGCTACGGCTCAATTGGTGTCGGCTGGACGATGGACACGACAAACTTCCTTGGAGGCTTGTTGCGCATGCTGTGTCCTTTCACCATCGGCTTGCTGATGTCGAGGGTGTTCAAGCCATTGAAAAACGCGCGCGGAGCTTTCTGGATAGGAGCCATCATCCTGTTGCTGCTTTTTCACGTGCCTTATATCAATGGCGACAGCCAGTTGAGCCTCAACGGTGTGTTCGAGGCGGCGTGCGTCATCGTGGTCTTCCCTGCCATCGTTTGGTTGGCGGCATCTGGCAAGACCACCGACAAGGCATCGACAAGCATCTGCCGTTTCCTTGGCAACATATCCTATCCGCTCTATATCGTGCACTATCCCTTGATGTACGCCTTCTATATGTGGCTCATCAAGACAAGGCAATACACCTTTGCCGAGACATGGCCCATGGCGTTTGCCACCATCGCTTGCAGCGTTTGCATAGCATGGTTGTGCCTGAGGTTCTACGACGAGCCAGTGAGGAAGTGGCTTAAGCGGCACTAAACCACATTAAATCTC
>DAIOUH010000181.1:0-3782 GCA_036751585.1 Prevotella sp.
GTGTCGGGCGGTTCGGAGAGCACGCACTTCATGACCTCCGTGAACTTCTCCGACCAAAAGGGTATAATGCTGGGCACAGGCTTGCGTCGCTTGGGCTTCCGCTCCAACGTTGACTCAAAATACAAGCGTTTCACTTTCGGCTTGAACCTTTCAGGCAACTACAACGACAAGCAGTCGCCAGGCCGCTCGGTAGGCGGTGAAGGTGGTATCATGCGCTGGATCTCATGGTTCGCGCGTCCGACTGTTCCTACACGCTACTCAACCAATGGAGAGTTCGGATATGTGGACGGCACCATAACAGACGCTGAGCAGTTCAAGAACCCACTTGAGGGCATCGAGATGGGATACAACCGAAACGACGCATGGCGTTTCAACGGCAAGGCGACTATCGGCCTCGACATCTACGACGGCTTGAAGTTCCAGACGAGCTATGCCTACACCTACTACCACAACAAGACAAAGAGCTTCTCACCGACAGGATACGCACGCTACGACGCTGAGGGCAACATCAAGAAAGTGGGCTCGGAGAACAACCAGCTCACCGACTACACATATCTTGAGACCATGTGGACCAACGAGAACCTCTTGACTTACAACAAGAAGTTTGGCCTGCACAACGTGAGCGCCTTGCTCGGCCACTCAATCATCGGCTACGACAACGACGCGTTGACAGCCTCGAAGATGGGATTCCCAACAAACAACATCTACGAGCAGAATGGCGGAACGAAGAATCCAAACACAAAAGGTTCGGCTGGAGCATACCGTCTGCAATCGTTCTTCGGTCGCCTGCAATACAACTACGACGACAAGTACCTGTTTGAGTTCAACGTGCGTCGCGACGGTTCATCACGTATGCCCAAGGCTCACCGCTACGCCACATTCCCATCAGTTTCGGTGGGCTGGGTGTTCACCAGCGAGAAGTTCATGGAGCAGCAGAGCAAGTGGCTCTTCGGTAAGCTGCGCTTCTCTTGGGGTAAACTTGGCAACCAGGAGATAGGCAACTACCCTTACACGGCTACCTACGCCGCAAGTGGCAACTACTACTTCAACCAGAGCGGGACTCCACAGGCAGGTCTCGTGCAGACTTCAGTGCCTAACGAGAACATCAAGTGGGAGACGACCCGCAATGTCAACATCGGTCTCGACCTCGGATTCCTCAACAACAAGATCACGACCTCTTTCGAGTGGTTCGACCGCAAGACTTCCGACATTCTCATGCAGCTGTCCATGCCAGGCATCTTCCTCGGCTCGCTGTCGGCTCCTTACCAGAACGTTGGCGAGGTGCGCAACCGCGGCTGGGAGTGGAGCGCCAATTACAACGACCGCAAGGGCGACTTCACATGGTATGCCGGCTACAACATCACACACGTGAAAAACGAGGTGCTCTACATGGGCGGACTTGAGGAGCGCATCAGCGGCTCCACCATCAACCGCGTGGGTGAGCCTATCAGCTCTTACTACGCTTGGAAGGCCATCGGCATCTATCGCACGGAGGCTGACCTCAAGCGCACAAACTCAAAAGGCGAGGTAATCAAGCAGAACGGTGCCGAGCCAAAGTTGGGCGACATCATGTACGCTGACCTCAACGACGATGGCAACATCGACAACAACGACCGTGAAATCATTGGCAACCCATTCCCGAAATACTCATTCGGCATCAACATGGGCGGCACATGGAAGAACTTCGACCTCTCAATGCTCTGGCAGGGCGTGACGGGCATCTATCGTTACAACTGGGAGTCGACAAGCGACTGGAAGGGTAATCGCACCACACGCTTCCTCGACCGCTGGTCGGAGGACAACCCCAACGGCTCAATGCCTGCCCTCGGACGTGAAATCAACAACACCTACTCTTCATTCTGGCTCTCCAAGTCGGACTACCTGCGACTGAAGAACCTCGAAGTGGGCTACACGTTCAACCAGCTCGCCAAGTGGGGCGTGTCCAAGATTCGCCTGTATTTCGCGGCAACCAACCTCCTGACATTCACTCCTCTCGACAACTACGATCCTGAGAAGTCGTCGGGCGACTCGCGCAACGACGTTCACCCCAACATGAAGAGTTTCTCATTCGGCGTAAACATTAACTTCTAAAACTTGAAGGACTTAACCATGAAATATAATACATTATTCCGCTATATGAAGAGTCTGCCGCTCTGCGGCATCCTGTTGCTCTCCACCGCATCGTGTGGTGACGACTTCTTCAACATAAGCAACCCTAACGAGATTTCAGAGACCAACTTCTGGAAGACAGAGGATGACGCCTTGATGGCACTCACGGGCTGCTACGACGCCATGCAAGACGGCGACCTGTTCAACGACTATATAGATGGAGGAAAGTTCGGTTTCCTCTGCCGCGAGACTTGCACCGACAACGGCGACCACACATGGGGCGACTGGATGTATGGCTCAACGATAGCCAAAGGCACGTCGAGCGCCAATGACGGTTGCTTCTCCAAGTATTGGAACGCCAACTACGAGCTCATCAAGCGTTGCAACACGCTCATCAAGAACATCGACGGCATGACCATAGACGAAAAGAAGAAAGCCGCTTTCAAGGCGGAGGCCATTGCCTTGCGCGCCTTGGGCTACTGCGACTTGGTGTCGGTGTTCCGCGACGTGCCTTACCTTGAGGAGCCTTTGACGCTCGCCGAGTGTGAACCGGCACGCACAAGCAAGGAGGAGATTGCCACAAAGGTGCTCGCTGACCTCAAGGCCAACCTGCCTAACTTGCCAGCAAAGGGCGCTGCCGCTCAAGGACGCTTGACACAAGAGGCGGGCTACGCCATCATGGGACGCTTGGCACTCTTCACAAAGCACTATGATGAGGCCATCGACGCATACAACCATGTCATCGGAAAATACTCGCTGTTTAAGTCGGGTGACGGTTCCGACGGCTACAAGAACTACTCTGAACTCTTCACTGAGAAGAACGAGGAGTGCGACGAGGTGATTCTCGGCGTGCACTATGTAGGTCCTGGCAAGAACGAGGGACAGACATTCTCTATCAGCTGGGGTGGCCCGATGAACGCTATCGAGGCAACGCGCAACCTCTGCGATGACTACTATTGCACCGATGGTCTGCCAATCGACAAGTCGCCTCTCTTCAAGGGCAAGACCGGCAAGGATGCTTATGATCCCGACCATCCCGACTTCGCTCGCTATGAGAACCGTGACCCACGATTGAAGGGAACCCTTTTCGTGCCAGGCATGAAGTGGCTCAACGACACATACGATTACGACAAGACCACCAACCCGAGCGGCAAGAAGATTCCATCGAAGTCGCAAGTCGCGATAATGAAGTGGTTTGTGCCTGAGAACATGGCAAACGAGTATGACGGCAGTCTCGACTATTACGTAATCCGCTATGCTGAGGTTCTTCTCTCGCTCTCCGAGGCGATGATTGAGAAGGGTGGTTACAGTCAGGCAGAGATTACGAAGTATATCAACGAGGTGCGCGACCGCGTACACATGCCTAAGGTTGAAGACGTAGAGGGCACAGGACTCTCGCAGGAGCAACTTCGCCAAATCGTGCGCCATGAGCGCCGCGTGGAACTCGCGTTTGAGGATCTCCGCTTCGCCGACCTCTATCGTTGGGGTGAGTGGAAGAACTCCATCGACCGTATGCACAAGGAATATGAGACTTACGGTGATGGCTGCTACGAGCGCCAGTATCGTGGAGCACAAGACGACGTTTGGCCAATACCACAAAACGAGATTGATACCGACAAGAACCTGAAACAACACAAGGAATGGGGCGGTGAATAACAGCTGCCTCTCCAAAT
>DAIOUH010000182.1:0-3744 GCA_036751585.1 Prevotella sp.
TGGGGCACCGAGTTCAAGGGCTCTGGCGGCGACCACTGCATCACCTCCACGAGCGATGTGTTCAAGATTGGCACGGGAGCCGATGGTCACGACGATGGCAACGTATATGTGCCCAGCGACAAGGTGCTCACCCCAGGCGACACGTGGGTGCTCACCCTCGACCTCACCCAGGGCGTGGGCAAGGGCGTGCTCTCGGCAGAGAAGAAATAACCTAACTTGGTAAACAGAAAGGGCGGTCGTTTTTCGACCGCCTTTTTTCGGCAGTCCTCTCTCATGCCTTCAATACCACGCCGTGGTACTCCTGCTACCACGCCGTGGTACTGTCGCTACCGCACTGTGGTACACTCGCTACCACGCCGTGGTACTGCGAGTACCAAACCTACGCTGATTTTTGGTACCGCTGTCGTGAGGGGAAAATAATGTTAAATTATCATCGCGCGAAAAACGGCGTATTCATTTTTTTCCTATCTTTGAGGTCGGAAACCTGCTAAACGAATAGTTAACCTTTTCACATAAATTCTTGCGCTATGAAGATAGGAATACCCAAAGAGATGAAGAACAACGAGAACCGCGTTGGCATGACACCCGCGGGCGTTGCCGAGTTGAAAAAACATGGTCACACTGTCTACGTGCAGCACACGGCTGGCGTGAACAGTGGCTTCAGCGATGAGGAATACGAGAAAGTGGGCGCGGAGATTCTGCCAGACATCAAGGATGTCTATGCCCAGTCGGACATGATCGTCAAGGTCAAGGAGCCCATTGAGCCAGAGTATGACTTGATAAAGAAAGGCCAGTTGGTTTTCACCTATTTCCATTTTGCTTGCGACAAGCCTCTCACCGATGCCATGATCAAGAGCGGTGGCGTGTGCCTCGCCTATGAGACCGTGCAAAAGGCTGACCGCTCCTTGCCGCTGCTCATACCCATGAGCGAGGTCGCCGGCAGGATGGCTGCTCTCAACGGCGCGTTCTACCTGCAAAAGACCAAGGGCGGCAAGGGCAAGCTCATAAGCGGCGTGCCTGGCGTGAAGCCCACCAAGGTGCTGGTGCTTGGCGGTGGCACCGTGGGCGAGGCGGCGGCAAGAATGGCCGCAGGAATGGGTGCCGACGTCACCATAACCGACATCTCCCTGCCACGGCTGCGCCAGCTTGAGAATGAGCTTCCTGCCAACGTACACGCCTTGTATTCCACGGAGCACAACATACGCAAGGAACTGCCCGACGTGGACATCGTGATAGGCTCCGTGCTCGTGCCAGGCGACAAGACTCCGCACCTCATCACGCGCGAGATGCTCGGCCTCATGGAGAAGGGCACCGTGCTCGTGGACGTGGCGATAGACCAGGGCGGATGCTTCGAGACCTCACATCCCACGACCCACAGTGACCCCGTGTACGAGGTGGATGGCATAGTGCACTATTGCGTGGCCAACATTCCGGGCGCGGTGCCCAACACCTCCACCATGGCGCTGACCAACGCCACGCTGAAATACGCGGTGGCATTGGCTGACAAGGGCTGGCGGCAGGCTTGCAAGGACGATGAGGCGCTGCGCAAGGGCTTGAACATCGTGGATGGCAAGGTGACCTATAAGGCTGTGGCTGATGTATGGGGATTGCCCTATGAGCCAATAGAATTGTAAACACACACAGGGCTTGACAAATTAGCCATCGCGAAGAAGTGTCCATCACCGACTATATGCAGAACCAGCCGTTGCTGCAAGTAGCGACAACGTTGCTGGTGGGAATAGTAGTCGGTGATGGGCTTTTTCGTCTCCTGCCATTATTACCGTCATGGTCAATGCTGGTCTGGCTTTCGCTTATGGCTTTGTGTCTCGCGGTGGAGTTGTTGCTTAGGCGCAAGCCCTATACGCAAAGCCTGTTTTTGCTCATGGCGGTTTTCCTTGCTGGTGTCGCCTTGGCTGACAAGGCCAAGCGCCAAGTGGCTTTTCCCTTCAGCGAGGAAAAGCCTATGACCTATGAGGCGGTGGTGACCGCGGAGCCACAGGTCAGGGGAAAAACGCTGCAATGCGACCTCGCGCTTGTCTCGATAGGGGGAAGACAATTGGGGAAGGTCATCAACGTGAAAGCGTATGTCCTTCGCGACACCATGACCGGTGATTGGCGATACATAAAGTTGGGCACGGGCATAGAGGCACGGTCGGTGATGACGCCGCTGCGCAACTATCGCAATGGCAATTTCGATTACGTGCGTTGGCTCCATTGTCATGGCTTCCGCGCGAGCACGTTCATTTATGTCACCGATTGGCGACTGGCGAGGGTAAGCCTCAGACCTCTGACGACGCTGGCGCGGTTGAGGCTCAAGGCCATGGGCATGAGGCAGCGGCTCGTGGCAAGGCTCAATCTTGGCGACGACGGCAGGCGGCAGTCGGCTATAGTTGCGGCGATGGTCTTGGGCGACAAGCAGGCTCTCGACCGAGACACGAAAGACGCGTTCTCCATCTCCGGGGCTTCCCACGTGCTGGCACTTTCCGGCCTCCATCTCAGCATCATCTATTTCATCCTGACCTTGCTCATGGGAAGGCGGCGCAAGCGAAGGTGGCTCTCTCAGGCAGTGGCCCTCCTCTCGCTGTGGCTCTACGTATTGCTCGTGGGCATGGCGCCAAGCATCATGCGCTCAGCCATAATGTTGTCTATCTACTCGCTCTGCATGATCGGTGGCAGGGAGAAAACGTCCGTCAACACCCTGTGCCTGGCTGCCATCTGCCTGATAGTGGCCAATCCGCTGTGCGTGTGGGACTTGGGTTTCCAACTGTCTTTTCTTGCCGTGCTGTCCATCGTGACGCTTTATCGCCCCATAAATCGGTTGCTGCCCAAGGGCGGTGAGCTGACGGGCGTCCATGTCGTTGACAGTGCTCTCAAGGCGGTATGGTCAGTGATGTCGGTGTCGCTGGCCTCGCAGGTGGGCACTGCTCCATTGGTGGCTTATTATTTTGGGCGTTTCTCTTGCTATTTTCTCTTGACCAACCTCATCGTGGTGCCCTGCGCCACGGTCATCATCTATTGTGCCCTGGCAGTTCTCCTCACGTCTTTTCTTCCTGCCGTCAACCACGTGTTGCTCACGGTTCTTGGTTGGCTCACCACCGCATTGAGCACAGCCGTCACCCACATTGCCGCTCTCCCCGGCGCGAGCATAGAGGGCATCAAGGTCAACGCAATGGAAACAGGGTGCACCTATGTCTTGATTGGCATAGCGTGCACCCTGATATATTATGTCTCAAAGTTGAGAAGTCTTAGAAAGCTCGACGCGTTCCGCAAATGACGAGTAGGAGATAGAAAGAAAGGTTCCTGTGCAAACCGGCATTATTTGTCTTACACCAACGTTGCGATTATGTCTTCGCGAGATTCTGGCAGCAAGTCGATGACAGGAATCTCAGGCATGGTGTAGCATCCTGGCTGCAAGCGCATGGTGGCGCGAGCCACAGCCACGAGCACCTGACCCGTGAGGGCGGGGTTGTTGATGCTCATGTCGAACGACATGCACTGGTTCTGCGTCTTTCCGCTCACGCCTTTGCGTGTCATGTGCACGCCGTGCCCCATGTCTCTCAACTCATCCACGCTCTTCACGGCGAAGACGTGCAACTCATCGTGTGCGAAATAGTCGTCCTCCTTGAGCTCGTGGGTCACGTCCTCAAGATTCGCGCCATCCTCAAGCTCCACGTAGACCATGCGGCGGTGTATGCCCTCTCCAAGTGGTATGGTCATCGAGAGCGCGTCTTTCACGCCTTTCTT
>DAIOUH010000183.1:0-3743 GCA_036751585.1 Prevotella sp.
GTAGGTATGCTCATGTGTACCGCCCTTTTGACTACAAGCTTAGCATACGCCAACTACCCAGTTATGTCAGCTGGCAACTTGCTTGCCGTTACGCAGCAAGCAGGCAAAATCAAAGGAACTGTCATTGACTCAAAGACCGGAGAGTCTATCATCGGTGCAACCGTGAAGGTGAAAGGCACCAATATCGCCACTGTGACCGACGTGAAAGGAACATTCGAACTGGATGCCCCTGCCAACGCGCAATTGCAGATTTCCTACGTGGGATATAAGGCAGCGGAGGCCAAGGCACAGAATGGCATGAAAATCTCGCTCCAGGATGACTCCGAAGCCTTGGACGAAGTTGTAGTGGTGGGATATGGCACGCAGAAGAAGGAAAGTCTCACTGGCGCCATGGCCAACATAAAGGGCGACAAGTTGAAGGACATTACATCTGCCACGGTGGAGAACATGCTCAACGGCAAGGTGTCGGGCGTATACGTGGCTCCGGGCTCAGGACAGCCTGGCTCAACGGGTGCCATCGTCATTCGTGGACAGACTTCCATCAATGGCGCCACCGCGCCGCTCTGGGTGGTGGATGGTGTCATCGTGGGCAATAGTGCCGGGAACCTCAATCCTGACGACATTGAGACCATGACCATACTGAAGGACGCTGCCTCAACTGCCATCTATGGTTCCGAGGGTGCCAACGGTGTGGTGGTGGTCACTACAAAGCAGACTCGCCACGACAAGATGTCTATCTCGTTCTCCGCCAAGGCGGGTCTCAGCACTCTGAATCGCGGCAACCTGCAGATGATGGACGGTGCTGAATTTTACGATTACTACAAGTCGTTTCAGAACGTGGAGTCGGTGAACTTCCCTCGCTGGAACGAGAGCCTCCGCAATGACAACTTCGACTGGTTCAAGCTCGCCAAGAAGACAGGCTCTACCCAAGACTACAACCTCACGCTGAACGGAGGCACAGAGAAGATGCAGTCGATGTTCACTTTGGGTTACTTTAAGGAGGAAGGCGCCGTGAAGGGCTACGACCTGAGCCGATACAGCGCTCGCATCAAGGTGGCATACAAACCTTACGAGTGGCTCACCATCAAGCCTAATATCAGCGCGTCGCGCACCACCGACAAGGATCGCCAGTACAGCATCAGCGACATGTACTCCATGTTGCCATGGGACAACCCTTACGATGAAAATGGGAATCCTGTGCCAAACTATTACTCGGGATGGGTCAACTCCAAGGCCACAAACTATCTCTACGACTTGGCACAAGGCAATTACGATGCCACCACCACTTACGACTTGGCTGGAGGACTCGACTTCGACATTAAGATTTTCCCTTGGCTCACCTTCTCTTCTGTCAACAACTATAGGTATTACAACAGTCAGACCCACGGCTACTACGACCCGAAGTCGAGTGCCGCGGAGGGTGTGGATGGACGTGTCACGGAGTACAACTACATCTCCACTCGCAGATACACCAACCAGTTGCTGCGCTTCCAGAAGTCGTGGGGCTCTGGCAATAAGCACACCCTGAACGGACTGCTTGCCTATGAGTTTAACGACTACGACATGAAATACACCGACGTGTACGCCACGGGCTTCATCTCCGGATTCGAGGACCTCTATACAACGACCAAGCCCGAGAAGGCCACGGGTTATCGTACGGCATGGGCTAAGCAGTCTTATTTCACCCAGTGGCGCTACAACTACGACAACCGCTACTTCGGCGAGCTGTCCTTGCGTCGTGACGGTCGTTCCAACTTCGGTTCCAACAACCGCTATGGTAATTTCTTCTCAGTGAGCGGTGCCTGGAACATCAACAGCGAGCCATGGTTCAAGGCCGACTGGGTTGACCAGCTCAAGTTGCGCGCCTCTTTCGGTTCGGTGGGTAACGTGCCAACATCGCTCTATCCATCCTACTCGCTCTATTCCGTGGGTGCCACCTACAATGAGTCTTCGGGTGCCCTCATCTCGCAGATAGGCAACAAGGACCTCACGTGGGAGAAAACCTATACCACGGGCGTTGGCGTGGATGCCTCCTTCTGGCAGAACCGCTTGCATGCCACACTCGATTTCTACGTGAAGAATACGAGCAACATCCTCTATCAGGTGCCCGTGACAGGTCTTGTGGGCGTGACATCCATCTGGAAGAACATCGGCAAGATGCGCAACCAAGGCTTGGAGTTCACCGTGGGTGGCGACATCATCCGCACCAAGGACTTGACATGGAACGTGACAGCCAACATTTCGCACAACACCAATGAGCTGCGCGACCTCTACAAGCAGCGTGACGCCAATGGCAACTACGTGGTGAAGCCTGTGCTTATCAGCGACGGCACCAACATCGCCGGTACGGCTCAGCGCATACTCGAAATCGGCGAGCCAGTGGATACCTACTACATGAAGGAGTGGGCTGGCGTAAACCCGGAGGACGGCAAGCCTCAGTGGTACATGACCGATGCCGATGGCAACAAGGTGGTGACCGACAGTTATGCCAAGGCGTCTTATTATAAGTGTGGCAAGGCTTCACCCGATGTATATGGCAGTTTCTCTACATCCCTGTTCTACAAGGGATTCGACCTGCAAGCCAACTTCGGCTACTCGCTCGGTGGACAAATCTACAGCTACTTCCGCCAGGAGCTGGATTCTGATGGTGCTTATGCCGGCGACCACAACCAAATGAAGTTGCAAGACGGATGGAGCCGTTGGCAGAAGCCAGGCGACATCGCCACACACCCGCGTGCCATGTACAATAACCAGGACAAGGGCAACCTTGCCTCATCACGCTATCTTGAAAGCTCCGACTACTTGAAGTTGCGTTCGCTCACCCTTGGCTACAACTTCAATCTTCAGAAGTATGGCATCCAAACCTTGCGTGTCTCCATTTCTGGCGAGAACCTCTTCACCATCACCAATTATTCGGGTGTGGATCCGGAGTTGCCGGCTGGCACCAACGACAAGGGCGTGCTCAGCGTGACCACCACAGGCGGAACCAGCGTTTATCCTGCAGTACGCAAGTTTATGCTGGGCGTGAATCTCACATTCTAAACAGGTTGGGGTCGTAATAGACCCCCATTCCATATTCATAGTTAAGACTACAATATATTTAGATAGACTACAATGAAGATCAAGAAAAATATATTTGTGCTCATGGCTGCGGCGGCTCTCTTGGGCTCTTGCGACATCGAGCGCTTCCCGACCTACAGCATGTCGGACGAACAAATCAAGAAAGACCCCGCGGGCAATCTCGACGCCCTGCTCAACGGTATGTACGCGCAGCTCAAGAGCTGGTCGGACCCCATGCACCGCTGTGGAGAGTATGCTGGCGACAACATCGTGATTCGTGGTTCTTCCACCGATGCCTTCTTCGAGTTCATCAGCTATTCACGCACGCCCAACAACTATCGTCTACAGGACTTCTGGGATTCTGGCTACAAGGCCATCGCGCAGGCTTCCAACATCATAAAGATGGTGAATGAGGGACAGGGAGCGGAGATAGACAACTCGCTCGGCGAGTGTTACTTCGTGAGAGGCATGATGTATTTCTACCTTTGCCGTGCCTATGGTCGCCCTTACTACCAGGCGCCGGAGAAGAACCTGGGCGTGCCTATCGTAAACGGCACGCCTGACAACATCCTCGACTTGCAACTTGCCGACCGTGCCACCGTGAAGGAGACTTACGAGCAGGCCATCAACGACTTGAAGAAGGCTGAGCAGTTGCTCACCGTGAACCGTGGCCCTGCCTACGC
>DAIOUH010000184.1:0-3719 GCA_036751585.1 Prevotella sp.
TGCACAAGGACATACCCTACGAAGGGTCAAACAAGCGTTTCATGACGGGATGGCTCAACACCGTGCTTCATCCCATGGAGAAAGATGGCGTCGACTTTTGGTGGATTGACTGGCAGCAGTGGATCAACGACAAGAAACTGACAAACCTCAGCAACACTTGGTGGATCAATTACGTGCTTTTCTCCGACATGGAGCGCAACCGCGAAACCCGCCCAATGCTTTACCACCGCTGGGGTGGACTGGGCAACCATCGCTATCAGATTGGTTTCTCTGGCGATGCCATCATATCATGGAAGTCGCTCGACTTCCAGCCCTATTTCAACAGCACGGCCTCAAACGTGCTCTATTGCTATTGGAGCCACGACATTGGCGGACACATGCACGCCGATAGCATCGACCCAGAGATGTATGTGCGCTGGATGCAGTTTGGCTTGTTCAGCCCGATACTGCGTAGCCATTCCACCAAAAACGCCGGCTTGAACAAGGAGCCGTGGGTGTTCACCTATCCTGTCACTCGCATCCTTCGCAACATCGTGAAAGAGCGTTACGCCCTCAATCCTTACATCTATACCATGGCGCGCAAGACCTACGATTCGGCCTTGCCCCTTTGCCGCCCAATGTACTATGATTACGCTGACAGTCAGCAGGCTTACGAGCAAAAGGATGAGTACATGTTTGGCGACAACATGATAGTTCGTCCTGTCACGGCGCCACGCAATGGTGCCAAGGCCACCGTTGAGGTTTGGCTGCCAAAGGGCAACGACTGGTATGAGGCTGCCTCTGGCAAGCTCATCAAAGGTGGACAAACCGTTAACAGCGGTTTCCAGCTCGACGAGATACCCGTGTATGTCAAGGCCGGCAGCGTGATACCTATGTATGCCGACACGCTGAAGAACCTCCGTGGCAACGACAACCCTGTGGTAGTGAACGTATATCCTTCAAGCGGTGATTGCAGCTCCAAGGCTGAGTATTATGAGGATGCTGGCAACGATAAGCACTATGCATCACAATATGCCGTCACGCCATTGGAGGCTTCTCGCCAAGGCAACAAGCTCGTGGTGACCGTTGGGCCACGCAAAGGCTCTTATGACGGAATGCCGCAAGGCAGGAAATACCAAGTCAAGGTGGTGGCTTCTGTCGTTCCTCAGGAGGTGAAGGTGAACGGCAAGGCCGTGCGCTTCACCTACGACGGCATGACGCTTTCGTTGCTTGTCGACTTGAGCGATACCGACTGCTCCACAGCCAAGACGGTTGAGATAACCTATCCCGACAACAGCCAGTGTGTTGCCAATGGCGAGATAGGCCAGATGCGCCGCATACGCAACAATGTTTATCAGCTCAAGGTGCGCAATGCCGGAATAGTTCTCACCGATGACCTCGCCAACATGGAGAGCGCGGGAAGGGCTATCACATACAATCCGAAGAACTTTACGGAGATAATGAACTTCTTCCGCGACAAGTACGCCCACTTGGACAGCGTGCTCAAAAACCAGAAACTCAACGAGGCTGACCACAAGTTCTTTGTTGACTACACCTATTGATTAGAGCCTAAACACTATTCTTAATAGAATTGTATCACATGATAATAGTCCGCTACAATAGAGTAGCGGACAGTTGTCATTGTTCTTTATTTGTTAACTTTGCCTTAAACATAAAGGATAATTTTTAAAACCTTATTAAATGAATTCAAAACAAATGGGATTTGCTACCTTGTCGTGCTTCCTTTTATGCACCTCAATGGTAGCCAATGCGAGCAAGGCCTCGCCCAGTGACACAGCCCCTGTCGTCGCTGGTCAAGACGTGAAGCAAGAGAGTAAGGGGGTAATCAATGGCTTTATTGGAGATGAGAATGGCGAGGCCATAACGGGCGCCGTTGTGAAATATTCTGATGGCAGCGGAGCGGTGGTGACTGGCGCTGACGGTACCTTCGCGCTTAACCCTCCCAAAAACGCGGATGCCACTCTTGAGATTTCCTACATTGGCTATCAGCAACGCTCCATAAAACTAAAAGGTAGACATTTCATAGCCATATCCTTGATACCTGACAATAAGACCCTCGATGAGGTCGTCGTGGTGGGCTTTGGCAAGCAGAAGAAGGAATCGCTCGTCGGGGCAGTGCAAGCCGTGAAGCCAGAGGACTTGAGGATAACGTCGAGCAGCCTTACCACTTCGTTCGCGGGCAACATACCTGGCATCATTGCCAGCCAGTCGAGCGGCGAGCCAGGCTACGACAACGCGCAATTCTACATCCGTGGCGTTTCCACCTTTGGCTCAAGCACGGCACCGCTGATACTTCTTGACGGAGTGGAAATCAACTCCACGATGCTCAACAACATTCCGCCTGAGTCGATAGAGTCGTTCTCCGTGCTGAAAGATGCCACGGCCACGTCACTTTATGGATCGCGAGGCGCCAATGGTGTCATTCTCGTAAACACCAAGTTGGGCAACCTGTCCGAGAAAATGAAGTTGAACATCCGTTTCGACAACACCGTGTCCATGCCTACTCGCGTGCAAGACATGGCAGACGGAGTGACCTACATGAAGATGTACAACGAGGCTTACGCCAACGACATGAAGTTTGCTGGCATGGAATACACGCCTGTCTTCAGCGATGAGAAGATAGAGAAGACGCGCACCCACGCCAACCCATATCTCTTCCCCGACAACGACTGGTATGGTATGCTTTTCAAGGACTATACCATGAACCAAAACCTCGACATCAACATGCGTGGCGGCAGCAAGTTCCTGACCTACTTCCTCAACGCTGGCATATATTATGAGAATGGTATAATACGCAAGCCGAAAGAGCCTTATGCCCTCGATGTCAGCTTGAGAAACCGTAAGTATTTCTTCCAAAGCAACATCACCGCCAACCTCACCCGCACCACCAAGGTGGGCTTGAACATGAACACGCAGTTGTTCTATTATCATGGACCTAAGGAAAGCATGTCCAACCTCTTCCTTTATTCCATGCGAGTCAATCCCGTGGCGTTCCCTGCCGTGTTGCCCTCCCAGCCTGGCGACACGTTCACCCGCTACGGAAACTCCACCAAGCAAGGCGTAGGCGGCATACAGACCAACCCCTTGGCAAGGCTCAGCACGGGATACACCGAGCGCAACTACGTGTATTCCACCACCGCGTTCAACGTTGAGCAAGACTTGAGCATGATAACCCCGGGCTTGAAGGCGAGTGGCTTGGCGTCGTTTTACAATTACAGTTTCAATTGGCTTGACCATTGGACAGTGCCTTTCTATTACAAGGTCTCCGACGATTACACTGTTGACGAGAACGGGCAATACCAGTTCGACATGGAGTCAATCGGCGATGCCGGCGAGCCTTATCTGAAATCCAATTCGGGTCGTGACCCCACGACGAGCGTGTGGTCGTTGCAAGGCAAGCTCGACTATGCCCGAAAGTTCGGCTTGCACGATGTGGGCGCGACATTTGTCTACCACATGAAGGAAACCAAGAAGGTGAAAGACAGTGGCAGCGAGTATGACCTCCTGCCTTATCGCGAGCAAGGCCTTGCCGGACGTTTCACCTACAACTATGCCTTGCGCTATTTCCTTGAGTTCTCGTTTGGCTACAACGGTTCCGAGAACTTCCGCAGTGGCCATCGTTTCGGTTTCTTCCCTGCCGTGGCGGCTGGATGGACTATCTCGCACGAGAAGTTTTTCAAACCTCTCAAAGACGTGGTCAACAACTTGAAGATTCGTGG
>DAIOUH010000185.1:0-1808 GCA_036751585.1 Prevotella sp.
AGCCCAACGTGTATTCCTGCTGCCACACCTCGTTGCTTTTGTTGCCTATGCCGCCGAGTCCCTCATTGGCAAGGCCAAGCGAAGTGTATTTTGGCGAGAAATAGTTTTGCGTGATTTGCTCCTTGTTGAGGCCCACGCTCACCTTTGCCCTGAAGTCGCCAAAAGCGTATTGTGCCCAGACGTTTGACAGCAGATAGTTGTTTATGCTCTCCGCCACCGAGTTTTTCAGGTCGCTCACGGCGTTTGATGTCTTGCTGCCTATCGCGAAATAGGCATACTCGTATGGATTGGCGTAGTTGTAAGAGCCGTCCTCCGCGTAAATGGGCACCACGCGGGGCGTGAGCAGTCCATAAACGAAACTGTTGGTAATGCCAGCCGAGAAGGGCGATGAGTTGTAAGCCACGGCCTCCGTGGTGGTGAGGCCCTCCTGGGTGCTCTTGCCGTAGGTGGCGTAGAGGCCAAACGTGAGACCAGGCAGGAGGTTCCAGTCGGCGTTGACATGGAAGTTGTAACGCTTGAAACCCGAATTGATCACTATGCCGTCCTGGTCGGTGTAGTTGGCTGAGAAAGCGTAGCGGCTCTTGGCATTGCCGCCACTCACCGACAACTCATGAGCTTGGCGAAAGGCCGTGCGCAACATGGCTCCTTGCCAGTCGGTGCCGGAACCGAGAGCGGCGATTTGCTCATCTGTATAGCCGCCCTTGTTGTAGAAATATGTCTTTTGGAATCCAGCCCATTCGCTGGCAGTCATCAGGTCGAGTTTCTTTGCCGCCACGTCGAAGCCGGCGGTGTAACGATAATTGATCGACGTGCGTCCGCGAGTGCCTTTCTTGGTCGTCACGATTATGACGCCATTGGCTCCACGGGAGCCGTATATCGCCGTCGCGCTCACGTCCTTGAGCACCTCTATCGACTCTATGTCCGACGGATTGATGGTGGAAAGTGGGTTAAGGCTGCTTTCGAGAGCGCCAAGGCCCGTCTTGGCAGCGCTCGCGTCCTTATAATATATGAAGCCATCGACCACGTAAAGTGGCTCATTGCTCGCGTTCACTGAGTTGCCGCCACGTATGCGTACCTGCGAGGCGGCTCCTGGCTGGCCAGACGTGGCAGTGACATTGAGGCCTGCCACCGTGCCATTGAGCGCTCCGTCAAGGGTCGGAGCCGTGGCCTTCTCAAACAGGGAGCCACCTATCTTGGTCACCGCGCCCGTGAGCTGGGTGCGTTTCTGTGTGCCGTAGCCCACAACCACTACCTCGTTGATGTTTATCGGGTCATAGGGTTCTACGGTCTTTAATGTGTCGGCCTTAGCCGTTGTTTTGTCGATAGTCGCCGATAACGCCGGCAACACTGAAAGGCCTATTGCCATAGGCAAGAATAATATGCGCTTGTTGTTCATCCAATACTTTTTTTCGTTCAACACCTGAATTCAACCTAAACGGCCTTAAAAGCGACCGCAACTCTTTCACCAGCTCCTGCATGCGACAAGCTGCATGGAGCATAGTGTCGCATGCCATAAGGCGACACATTCGCTTGATTGTCTGACAACACATTCGTTTCATAATCCTGATTCTCTTACAATAATACTTCTTGTTTGTTATCGTTTGCAAAATTAATACTATTTTAAGAGTCCCGAAATAGCATTAGATTGGTATATTGACTACCCTAATGTGGGTATATGGCATACCACAAATATGGCATGCGGCAACAAAAAAACGCGGCTCGCCCTTGAAAAGCAAGCCGCTTGGAGCAAGCTGTATTGAAGATTTATGGATTACGCCATATTTTTGGCTATATTCACGACTTCAACC
>DAIOUH010000185.1:1818-3609 GCA_036751585.1 Prevotella sp.
CGCATGGAAGCGAGCTGTATTGAAGATTTATGGAACGTAATCCAAATATCTTTGAATATTTTTGGATTACGTTCCATAAATCTTTAAAGATATTTGGATTACGCCATATTTTTGGCTATATTCACGACTTCAACCATGCGTGGAACATAACGCGAGATTCGGCATGCACGCGCAATATAAAAAACGACAAATACCATTAGCGGCTTGGTATCAATTTGCAGGGTGCGGTCCCCTGTGGCCGTCCGCATCCGCTTTACGCCTATATGGTGTGCCATTCGGGCTGCGGACGGCCACAGGGGCCGCACCCTGCTATTTAGAGGCTCTATCCCGCATTTTTGCATAAAAGTCATCGGCGGCGAGCATCATGGCATAGTTGGAGAAAGAACCGATTATCGTCTTAGGGTTAATCATGTTCAGTCTTTCCATTGCTTTAGATGATGACCCACACAGCACTACGCTGAGGGCACTGTCGGGATGCTTCTTGATATAATCAAGGTTAACGGAATCCATTTTGGCATCGATTCTGCCTAATCGCGCGTAAGACTCTTTATCGGTTATCTTTTTACTGTTAACTTCATTCACCACCTGCTGTATTTGCTCCAAAAACGGAGCTCTGGCTTTTTCGACCTTGGCAAGCTCGGTGTAGAAATTCGTGCCACTCCACACGTGCTTTTTCATCGTGCCTGTCACGATGCCATGCTCTCCTGGTACTACCCAAGCATGAACACATCCTGTTTTCGAACAAACACGGATATTCCTTGCCACATCGGTCTTCAGGTCATAAAAGAACTGACCGTTTGTGGCTTTCACCCTCACCGCTTTCTCAACATCGTGGAATGAGTATTTGTCGAGCAACTCTATGGTAAGCGAGTCGTTGCCCACATCACTAAGGTTAAACGTTAGGGCGTGCTGGGCATTGTTTTCAGTAGTATCCTTGCCTATTATGAGGGTTTCACCCGGATAAAGCCTCATTTTGTAAATCTTTAGTGTCGACTTGTCATAAGTTATGAAAGCTCCGGCACATTTAGCTATGAGGTATCTCAGAAAAGGAAGTGCGGAGGCGGGGACGTTGTCTATGTGAAGATAATCGCGGGAGCCTTTTGCCGCGAACATATTGTTAATTCCGCCCCTTACAAGATAAGCGTTACCGTTTTTCAGAGCGAACATCTCAACACTCTCAAGCCGCGTAACGGTATCACCCTCAATTTCGTCAGAGAAAGTCATGCCATCCTTTTCCCATTCCGGCTTGATGGTCTTAGGTATAGGTCCACCAACAGAATCTTCTGTTTCAAAGGTGTAGGGAATCAACGACAAAGAGAGAATAGAGGATAGGTTGTCAAGAAAACCATAATGCTTAATTTTGTGGACAAGGCATAGCCATTGGCGATGACTAATGGCATGGTTTATGAGGTATCGCGCCTCCGACGAAAGTTTCCACATTCGAACATGCTTGTTTGGACTTGACGCACTCACCTTGTCAAATATAAAAGTTGAGGTGCCATCAGAATTCAATTTCAATTTCAATGGCTCAACCAACGAAAGTGCCTCATCATACAAGATACCAACTTGCTTCCCCGTTCTGGGGTCTATTCCTTCCAACCAAGAGGCTGGCACCGAGTCATCTCCTGTTTGGGCAAAGGACGGGAGCGAAGAGAAAAGAACAGCGATAAAGATAAATATCAATCGTTTCATAAGCTAAGAATTGAGCGAGTTAATTTTCCGTGTTTTGATAGGCTCTCCTAATGATGCAAATATAGGTATAGATTTTCACATACGCAACTTTTCAAGCCT
>DAIOUH010000186.1:0-3599 GCA_036751585.1 Prevotella sp.
GTCACGCCATTTACATCATCGTGTTTTCCGCTTCTGTCGGCCATATTGTGACCGATGAATTGCCGTGAGCCTTTTTGGTTTTTGAGATAGGCCTTTACCACGGTTGCACCCTTTGTTGAAAGCGTGAGAGCTACCTTATTATTGCTCAGTACAATATTTTGTGCTTTGCCTAAAAGAGACTTGTGAAAGAGGGCCGTCGTGTCCCCCGCCACTTTCTGCCTCAATGCCTGATGCTGTTTGAATTCCGCGGCCTTGGCGGCCTTCTCAGCCTTAGCACGGTTAGCCTGCTCAGTAGAATCCTTCACAAATGCCGCGCGACGCTCTTGCTCAGAAGGCTGCGAATAGATGCTGAAGCCAATGAGCACGGCGGCGATAAGTACAAATCCTATTATTGAATTCTTGTCCATTTATTTCTCTTGATTTTCAATAGCTGTCTTCACGAAGTCGACGAAGAGCGGATGCGGATGGAGAACCGTAGACTGATACTCTGGGTGGAATTGCGTACCAATGTACCATTTAAGCGAAGGAATCTCCACTATCTCGACCAAGTCGCTCTCGGGATTGCGACCAACGCACATCATGCCATTACGCTCAAACTCCTTCTCATAGTCGTTGTTAAACTCGTAACGATGGCGATGACGCTCCTGTATGTGCTCTTTCTTATATATATTGAACACGCGCGAGCCTTGCTTCAAGTCGCATTCATAGGCACCAAGACGCATCGTGCCGCCCATGTTGGTGATGTTCTTCTGTTCCTCCATGATGTCAATGACATTATGTGGTGTCTTCTCGTCCATCTCGCGACTGTTGGCATCCTTATATCCAAGCACGTCCCTGGCGAACTCGATGACCATCATCTGCATGCCGAGGCATATGCCAAATGTTGGAATGTCGTGCTCACGGCAATATTTAGCGGCTATAATCTTGCCTTCGATGCCACGCTGCCCAAATCCAGGACAAATCACGATGCCATCCTGACCTTTCACCTTATCGGCAACGTTCTCAGGAGTGAGGTACTCTGAATTGATGAAAGTGATAACCGTCTTATGGTCGTTGTATGTTCCAGCTTGCGAGAGGCTCTCACGAATGCTCTTGTATGCGTCCTGCAAGTCATACTTGCCCACCAGGCCGATATGCACTTCCTTCGTGGCCTTTTTCCTACGCTCAAGGAAAGCCTTCCATGGGCCAAGCGCAGGTGTCTCGCCCACAGGTTCGCCAACCTTACGTAATATGGCAGCGTCAAGGCCTTGGCTCTGCATAGCCACCGGCACCTCGTAAATGCTTGGCATGTCCTCGCTCTGCACCACGCAGTCGAGGTCTACATTGCAGAATGCAGCCACCTTCTTGCGAATGCCGTCGTCAAGATGCTTCTCCGTGCGCAACACGAGAATATCCGGCTGTATGCCGACACTCTGCAGCTCTTTCACGCTGTGCTGGGTTGGCTTGGTCTTCAACTCACCTGCAGCCTTAAGGTAAGGGATGTAGGTCAAATGGATATTTACCGCCTTCTTGCCCAGTTCCCATTTCATCTGGCGAATGGCCTCAAGGAAAGGCGCGCTCTCAATGTCGCCAATGGTTCCGCCAATCTCGGTGATGACAAAGTCGTAATGATATTTTGTGCCAAGGAGCTTGATGTTGCGCTTAATCTCGTCAGTGATGTGCGGCACCACCTGAATGGTCTTGCCGAGATAATCGCCTCGGCGCTCCTTGTCGATTACCGACTTGTAGATACGACCGGTAGTCATGGAGTTGGCCTTGGTCGTCTTGATGTCAGTAAAACGCTCGTAGTGGCCAAGGTCAAGGTCGGTTTCCATGCCATCGACGGTGACATAGCACTCTCCGTGCTCATAAGGATTGAGCGTTCCAGGGTCGATGTTGATATAAGGATCAAACTTTTGGATAGTGATGTTGTAGCCCCTTGCCTGGAGGAGCTTTCCTATAGACGATGATATGATTCCTTTTCCCAAAGAGGAAACCACACCGCCCGTGACGAAAATGTACTTTGTTTCTGCCACAATCTTGAGGATTAATAATGATAATAAAAAATTTGTTGCAAAGATACGGCTATTTTGCGAGATAAACAACAAATCATTTTAGTATTTTCTTTTTGGTTTTCGTTTCACAATTACTACCTTTGCATCAAATTATTGTTCATCCTGCTTTATGTCACTTAAAAGGCTCTACATATTTTCCGGCAAACATCAGTATGTCTGGCAAGCGTCACTTGCCTTTCTCCTTGTCTTGGCATTTGTCCCCACGCTCGCCTGTGCCTCCTCACAGCGGCATTTTCGTTTTTACAGCGGTGAGGCCACGTCAAGGCTTATGCGCAAATATGCCGACTCTTTGCTCCTTTTCCGCGACTCTTTATATCGTGACTCTATTCATGCCTCATCCATCAAGCCCATGGAGACGGCACCTTACTTCTTGCCTTTCACGTTTTACGAGGGCGTGGCAGACAACGCCCTCTCGCTCGACAAGAAGCTGAGCGACACTGACAGCACTTTGCTCCACTTGTACCTCTCACACCCAGAGTGGGTCATCAACACGCAACGACGCCTTGAGACGACAGGGCCTGTCATAAAGCCAAAGACCATAAAGGAGAGCCCTACAGAAATCATAGAAAAGACGCTGCCCAAAGAGCCTGACAGACAACCCATTGACCTTGTGGTGTTCAAGCCAGACTTTTGGCACTTCGGGGGCGACTACTATTTGCAATTCCTGCAAAACTATCTTTCTGGCAACTGGTATCAAGGCGGCGAGAGCAACTACTCCATGATGGGATCGGTCACGCTTTCTGCCAATTACAATAACAAGCAGAAAGTGAAATGGGACAACAAGTTGGAAATGAAATTTGGCTTGCAAACCTCAAAGAGCGACTCTATACACAGCGTCAAGCCAACCGAAGACATGCTCCGCTACACTGGCAAACTTGGCTTGCAAGCCGCCAGCAAGTGGTATTATACGTTCCAGCTCATTGCCCAAACCCAATGGGCGCGCCACTATGACTCCAACAGCAGGGCAGTAAAATCTGACTTGTTCTCCCCGCTCAACGTCAACCTGTCTGTCGGTATGGACTACAGTGCCAACTGGCTCAAAGGCAAGCTCAAGGGCAGTTTCCATATCGCGCCGTTTGCCTACAACTTCAAGTATGTAGGCAGGCTCGCCCTCGCCTCAAACAACGGCATAGACAGCGGACATCACTCGCTACACGACTTCGGTTCGCAGACCACGATAGACTTGACCTGGAAGTTTTCCGACAATATCTCATGGAAGACACGCCTGTACGCTTACACCACATACAAGCGCATGGAAGCCGAATGGGAAAACACGCTCTCTTTCCAGTTCAACCGTTACCTCGCCACCAAGATTTTCCTTTACCCGAGATTTGACGATGGCCGCACACGCGACGATAAACTTGGCTACTGGATGTTTCGCGAATACTTTTCAATTGGTTTCTCTTACAGCATCTAACCACTGGCAGTTAGGGAAAGGCACTTAAAGTTTTGTCATGTGGTATCCCAATGCTTTCAGTTCGATAGCCGAGCCCATAAGATACATCTGATGTAAGGCGGCTACGAAGCCACGAAATGCTTCCTCGG
>DAIOUH010000187.1:0-3555 GCA_036751585.1 Prevotella sp.
TTACAGTCTTCCGAAGTTCACGCGTATGCCCATATACCCCATGGCGCCGCTTATCGGTCCCCACACCATGTTGGTGTCGAACTGGTTGCCCCAGGGGTTCATGGCGTCTACCACGGGATGTTTCTGCTTGTAGCTCGTGAGGTTCTCGCCTCCTATGTAGACGGAGAAGTGGCGGAACCATCGTGTCACTTGGCAACTCAGCAAGCCGTAGGCCTTGAAAGTCTGGTTCCACGAGGGCTCACCGCTTGCGAGCGTGTATGCCTTTGGCATTCTGCCTCCGCCGTTCAGTTGCACGGTGGCGTCAAACTGCCACAAGCCGAGAGGTGTCTTGTAAGACGCAGACACCAAACCCTTGTATTTGCTCAGCAGCGGCTTGTCCATGCGCATGCCGTCGTAGGTCTCCTTGACGTAGTTGCGGCGGTATGCGGCGGTGAGCGTCATGCCCTTGAAGAGAGGGTAGGTGGCGTCTACCTGGAACACGTGCGAATAGCTCTTGCCGTCGAGGTTGGATATGCGCGCCTCGTGCACGTCGCTGTCGAAGTTGACAATGGCTTGGTTCACGAAGTCGGTAAAGTAATATTCCGCGTTCAGCTTGAGCGTCTGCCCGAAAAGCGGTATGTTCATCTGGCTGCTTATGCCATAGTTCCATGCCTCTTCCTGCCTGAGGTTGTCGTCGATGACCAAACGGCGGCTGCTTGCCAAGAGGTTGTTGTTCTCGGCGAGGGCGTGCACCGACCGGTAGCCCTTGCCTGCAGAGAGGCGGAAGCCTATGATGTCGTTGGCTTGCCATTTCAGGTGGAACCGCGGCGTGACGAAATAGCCATACTTGCTGCTGTGGTCGCCACGTATGCCAGCCATCACGATCAACTTGTCGTTGAGGTTGTAGGTGTATTGCGCGTATATGCCCGGCACGGTCTCCTTGTCGTTGTCGCGGGTTTTCGAGACGCTCGCGTCGTTGGTCAGTCGGTACAGTTGCCCGAAATAGTCGTGGTTCAAGCTCAGTCCTGTCGAGATGTTGTGCCGCTTGTCGAAGTTGTGCTCGAACATGAGCGAGGCGTACACGTTTTTCTCGTTCACGTAGTAGGTCTTGTGACCGTAGAGCGCGTCTTCCTGGTGCATGGATCCCGTGGCCATCAACGCTATGTTGGTGCCGTGCTCCTTGTTGAGGATGAAGGCGTGCTTCATGTAAGCCTCATAGCGGTTGGTCTTGATGTCGATGCCATAGAGTTCCTTGCCCTCCATTTGCTTTCTCATGTCGTCGTCAAGTGCTTTCAGCGTTTGTCCGCCCGTCCTGTGCTCGCTGATGAGCGATACGCCGGCGCGCAGCATATAGTGGTCCGACTTGAATATCCAGCGGTTCTGGAGGTTGTATTGCAGGATGTTTGGCATGTCCTTGAAGCCGTCCATGTTCATGTCGTTGGCGCCCCAGCGGTTCTCGTAGTGGGTCAGGAGCTCCGTGGTCAGCTTGTCGTTGACGTGGATGTTGCCCGTGGCGTTGGCCTCCATCTTGCCATCGGTGTCGCCATAGACGTTTGCCACCACGCCTGGGTCGTCGTCGGCCTTGAGATATTCCACGTTTATCTGTCCCGTGATGCTCTCGTAGCCAGCCTTGACCGATGCCGCCCCCTTGCTCACCTGGATGCTCTGCATCCAAGGGCCAGGCACGTAGCCCAAGGAGAACGGCGCGGCGGCACCACGGAAGTTTGGCAGGTTCTCCGTCATCATCTGCACGTAGGTTCCCGACAGGCCCAGCAGCTTGATTTGGCGCGCGCCCGTGGCGGCGTCGCTGTAGTTCACGTCCACCGAAGGGTTGGTGGTGAAGCTCTCGCCAAGGTTGCAGCAGGCGGCCTTGAAGAGCTCGTCCTTGTTGATTACGGAACCGTTAATCGCGCCAGCCATGCGGCTGATGCCAGCCTTGCGACTCACCACGGTGACCTCTTGCAGGTTTTGGTCGGCTATGGTGTCGGGCAATTCCCTCTTGTTGTCATTGGATGATTGCGCATGGCAGATGCTTGGCGCCATGAGTGCCAAGCCATATAATAATGTGTATCTTGTAGAATACATTGTCGTCTTGCTATTTGTAGTCCTAAAAAAATCTTTTCTGATCATGATGCCATCTTGAAGAGATGGAGTAGGGGCGTGACAATTCTCCCTATTCTTGCTAAAGAACAGGTTATCAAAGATTTAAATAGTCAAGACGCGGATGATGTGCAGATATTGTCGCGGAGGCGGGCTGTAGGCTTCACGCGGCAACGCACAGGTTCTTGATTCCGTTTGCCATGGAATCAAACGTAGAAAATCCCAATTGCCGATGATGGCGACCAATGGCTGGAGGACATGGAAGTCGAAGGCAACGGGTTGCGCTTGCGTCGTTGGTGAAAGGGACACCGTGGCAATGGTCATGCAACCATCGGTAGACTTGGATGTGCCCTTGTCGCGCGACGCGTTGCCCATCGTCATCGATGTCTTGCCAGAGCAAGCGCAATGGTGAAACGTTACACCGCTCGCCATGAAGATAAACAACATGGAGAGTATGATAGAGAATGCTATGTGTAACGACTTCTTCATTTCAACGTGCAAAGTAACATGGTTTTTGCCAAATAGAGCACTAATCGAATGGTTTTTTAATATATTTTAGCTGATTCCTTGCCTTGGGAAAATTGGGGTCGGAATCCCCGTTTCGGCTTTACGCTTGAATCGCGTCGCGATTCAAGCGTAAAGCCATCGCGATTCAAGCGTAGAGCCGACGCGATTCAAGCGTGAAGCCGACGCGATTCAAGCGTAAAGCCGAAGGCGATTAATTACGTCGGCAATGCCAAAGAGTTGTTATAGGTGCAAAATATTGATACTTAATGGCTTATCAAAACTCTACAACAATCGTTGTTCTTCCTTTCGGGTTGCGGATGGGATGGTTTTACAGGACACCCGCTTTTTTGTTCTCCGTCAGCTTGCTCCATTCAATTCTTTTGCTTAACTTTGCATTGTCCTAACGCTGACTGCAGCCATAGAGGTGGCGGCGAAAAGCGGCGGCACGGACAATGTTTTAAATTGAAAGACGTGTACTGACGTTTTCTTCTGATCTTTCAGAACGTAGGAAATTCAAAAAGATACTCAGAGGAGGACAGCGGTGGGCGTCTACCCATCGTGTATATACACATGGCATAGGTGTGTCCCTTCGCATTGAAGGGGCACGCTCTGTGCTGTCATATATATACAAGATTGGCGTAGGTGTCTGTTGCTTCTTATCCTTGGTATCGGTGGCTTCCTACGGCCTTGAAAGACAAGGAACAACATGAAGTAATATGATTCCTATGCCTTTCTTTTTTAACAACACAATCAATTTCTTTAATCTTCTCCGCTAAGGGAATCGGTGGAGCTTGGAAACAACAGGCAGACACCGATAACCGACATGGTGAACGAAACAAACTTGGAGGCGTTGCACGGGCAGAAGAATCCTTATTCTTCCGCCCAGCTCTTGTATTATGCATGGCAGTTGTCATGCAACAGGGGAGGTGCGGACGATGACAAGCTGACGGGTGTCTTGTCGGAGGCACG
>DAIOUH010000188.1:0-3550 GCA_036751585.1 Prevotella sp.
CTTTTTCCTTACAGTTTTTTCACCTGATACAAGTCCTTTCTGCGGTCTTGGAGGTTTCTCGTAGAGCCATAGGTATGCAGCTCTGACAGTTGGCTGAGGTCCACGTCGGAGATGAGGATCATCTCCGTGTTTGGCGTGGCCTCAGCACGGCGACCATCGTAAGGGAAAGCGAAGTCGCAAGGCGTGAACACGGCAGACTGCGCGTATTGCACGTCCATGTTTTGCACGCGAGGCAAGTTGCCCACGCTTCCGGCAATGGCCACATAGCACTCGTTTTCTATGGCACGTGCTTGGGCACACAGGCGCACGCGGTTGTAGGCGTTCTGGGTGTCGGTCATGAAAGGCACGAAGAGAATCTGCATGCCCTCGTCTGCCATGATGCGCGAAAGCTCAGGGAACTCCACGTCGTAGCAAATGAGCACGCCAATACGACCGCAGTCAGTGTCGAAGGTTTGTATGTTGTTTCCCTTAGACAGGCCCCAATATTTTTCCTCGTCGGGCGTGACATGAATCTTCTCATACATGTCCACCATGCCGTTGCGCCGGCAAAGGAATCCTACGTTGTATAGTCCGCCATCGCCCTTGACGTATGGCATGGAGCCCGTGATGATGTTGATGTTGTAGCTTATGGCAAGCTCGCGGAAACGGTCGCGAATCTTCTCGGTGTATTGCGCGAGAGAGCGTATGGCCTGTGCCTCGCCCATTTTGTTGAACGGAGCCATGAGAGGCGCGTTGAAGTATTCGGGGAAGACTATGAAGTCGGCCTTGTAGCTCGACACGGAGTCAACGAAAAACTCTGCTTGCTCCACGAGGTCATCAATGTTCTTGTAGGAGCGCATCTGCCATTGCACCAAGCCAATGCGCACGGAAGGCTTGCGTTCCACAACCTTCTGGTCGTGGTGAGGCTCATAATATATGTTGTCCCACTGCAAGAGGCACGCATAATGGCACGACTCCTCGTCGTTGGGGAGGTAGTTGCGCATCACTCGCCTCACGTGGAAGTCGTTTGACAATTGGAAGTTGAGCACGGGGTCGTAAATCTCCCTTGCCTTCACTTTCTCTATGTATTCCTTCGGGCGCATCTTGTCGGCATACTTGTGATAGTTGGGTATGCGTCCGCCAAACATTATCGCCTTGAGGTTGAGTTTCTCGCATAGCTCCTTGCGATACTCATACATACGCCTGCCGAGCCTCAATCCGCGATAGTCGGGATGGATAAACACCTCTATGCCGTAAAGGATGTTTCCGTTGGGATCATGCGTGTCGAAAGTCTCATTGCCTGTCACCTGCGCATAGGTGTGGTCGTTCTTCACCATGTTGTAGTTTACAATGATGCTGAGCGCGCACCCCACGATCTTGTCGTCGGCTATGATTACAACCTGGCCTTCCGGGAAGATGGTTATAAGCTTTTTGATTTGCTCGTGAGTCCAAAACACGTCGTGGTCGGCGTAGATGCGATGAAAAGAACCCGCAAGCTGGTCGTAGTCTGACATCTGAAGTGTGCGGAGTTCAATCTTGCTGATTTGTCTGTTTTGCTCCATGTTTTTTTGACGTTATGGCTTAATTGCATGGCAAAGTTAGTGTTAATCATTGACAAACCAACAATAAATCATAAAAAATAGTAAATTACGCCTTGTAATGATTGTCCGTATTTATTATTTACCTATTTTTGCGGCATTGGAACAATTAATTAGTTCATTATTGTAACAATTAAATAGTTTAATTATGAAAGCAAAAGGTATCATTATTTCAGGCGTACTGGGGCTTTTCTTTGCCACTGGCATGATTAGCTGCAACAATGGTAAGACGGATAAGATGCAAGCCACTATCGACTCGCTTGCCACATCAGACAGTCTTCATCAGGAAGACATCAAGCAGATGGCCGACTTCGTGAACGTGATGTCCGTAGGTCTTGACAGCATCTCTGCACAAGAGGGGCTCATCAAGCAGCTCGGCAATCGCGAGGGCAAGATGGACAAGGCTCAGATGCGCACTCAGCTTCAGAGTCTTGCCGAACTGCTTCGCAAGCAGCGCGCTCGCATCAATGAGCTTGAGGCGGAAGTCGCGGGCAACAATTCCGCTTACGGCAAGCGCATTAAGAAGCTCATCAGCTATTACAAGGCTCAGCTCGATGAGAAAGACGCCAAGATCGCTGACCTGCAGAAGCAGCTCAACGACAAGAACGCCAGCATTGCACAGCTCAACGAGAGCGTGAACAACCTGACAACGACCAACACGCAGCTGCAAACCACTGTTGAGAGCCAAAACAAGGCCATCGACCAGCAGAAGAGCACGATAGCACAGCAGGATGAGTCGCTGCACACGGCATTCGTGGCAATAGGCTCTTCTAAGGACCTCAAGGCAAAGGGCATCATTAGGGGAGGATTCCTTGCCAAGAAGAAGGTTGACGTGGCTAACCTCAAGCCAGGCAGCTTCTCGAAGATTGACATTCGCAACTACAATGACATTCGCATCAATTCGGATAACCCCAAGATCATGACGCAAATGCCGTCTGATTCTTATTCAATTGAGAGAAACGCCAACGGCACTTCTGTCCTTCACATCAAGGACGTGCAAACATTCTGGAGTGTCAGCAAGTATTTGGTGATAAAATTGTAAGCCGGCTTGTAGCTTACAAAAGAGTCTCTTAAAATCTATTTTATTTAGGCTTCTGGTCATTGCCAGAAGCCTTTTTCATATTGTTAATTCACGTGCGTATTGTGCAAAATAAACTTTATATACGATGGACTTGTATCAATTAATGTTGCACAAATGCCTGAATTACAAGAAAATTTAGTAATTTTGCAATGTCAAACTTATGAGACGTGTTCTTTCTGACCGTCTTGTTATCATTATATTTGACATTATGTCTAACGGGATGTTGGCCTTGTGAGATTATTTTCTCGCTCACATTTCCACGGCAGATGAAAGAGGCTGCGGATGTCCCATAAAGTATTTATCATGCAGAAATTCGTAAAGATAGTATTGTGCTTCATTTTTAGTTTTGTCCTTTATCCAGCCATGGCGGCGCAAGCTACGGAGTCTACGGCTGTGGAAGATACCGATGAGATTGACTTAGTGGATTCTGACGCTCAATGGCAGCCTGTAATTGATGCTCTTATTCAAGTGGAGAGCAATGGCAAAAGCAACGCGGTGAAAGGCGCGTCTGTGGGTGTCCTGCAAATCACGCCCGTTCTGGTTGCTGAGTGTAACAACATATTGAAGAAAAGGAAGTCGAAGAAACGCTTTAAGCTTTCTGACCGTTTCAGCAAGAAAAAGTCGATAGAGATGTTTCTCCTTTTCCAGTCTTGGTTCAATCCCATGCGCGACATTGAGCAAGCAATAAGATCTTGGAATGGTGGAATGCATTACAGTGTGCAAAAGACGCAAAAATATTTTGACAAGGTAATGTCAATCCTTCAAGGCAAATGATTATCTTATGATATTGAAATAAAAATAAAAAAGCAACCTAAATATTTAGGTTGCTTTTCTTTTGTGGAGAATATCGGATTCGAACCGATGACCTCTTGCATGCCATGCAAGCGCTCTA
>DAIOUH010000189.1:0-3521 GCA_036751585.1 Prevotella sp.
TAGTGCGCCACCTTGTCGGCCTCGGCCTTGTCCATGCCCGACACCACGGTCTCGACGTCGTTGCCTATCGGCCCGATGGTAATCACTGCCACTTCCGAGCCTTCACGGATACGCCGGCCCGTGCCCACGGCTATCTCCTCAAGCGGGCAACGCCAGTCGCTCTCCTTCGACACGGGATACACTCCCCTGCCACGGGGATAGCGAATCACGAACGTGCCCTTGCCTGGCAGCTGGGCGGTGTACATCAGCCGGCGCAACTCGCGCTCGTCCATCGGCGAGGCTATGGTGAGGTTTGGCACGGGCCTGAGGGCAGCCATGTCGAAAGCCCCGTGATGCGTCGGGCCGTCTTGACCGACGAGACCCGCGCGGTCAAGGCAGAGCACCACGGGCAGGTTCAAGATGGCGAGGTCATGAATCACGTTGTCGTAGGCGCGCTGGGCGAATGAGCTATATATGTTGCAGAAAGGCTGCAATCCGTCCTTGGCCATGCCGCCCGAGAATGTCACGGCGTGACCCTCGGCTATGCCCACGTCGAACACGCGGTCGGGCATCTCCTTGGCCATGATGTTCATGGAGCATCCCGTGGGCATGGCTGGCGTGACGCCTACTATCCGCGGGTTTTGCCTTGCCAGCTCAAGCAGGGTGTTGCCAAACACGTCCTGGTATTTCATGGGTAGGCAACCAGTGGCATCGCTGATGCGCTCTCCCGTGGCGGCGTCGAAGCGCCCCGGCGCGTGCCACACGGTGGCGTTCTTCTCGGCTGGGGCGTAGCCCTTGCCCTTGACGGTATGCAGATGCAACAGCTTGGGGCCTTTCATGTCCTTCACCTGCCTCAACACGCGCACGAGCTCCCCTACGTCGTTGCCATCGAAAGGCCCGAAGTAGCGTATGTTCATGCCCTCAAAGATATTCTGCTGATGCGAGAGCGCGCTCTTGAGCGCGTTGTTGAGCCTGATGATGCCCTTGCGCCTGTCGTCGTTGAGGTAGCCCTTGCCGTGGAGCCATTGCGACGCCTTGAAACGCAGGCGGTTGTAGGTCTCGTTGACATCGAGGTTTATGAGATACTTCTCCATGCCGCCCACGGCGCGGTCTATGGACATGTCGTTGTCGTTGAGTATGATAAGGATGTCGTTTGGCGTTGACGACACGTTGTTGAGCCCCTCGAAAGCGAGGCCGCCGCTCATGGCTCCATCGCCAATGACAGCCACCACGTGCCTGTCGGGATGCCCCGTCTTCTTTGCCGCCACCGCCATGCCGAGCGCCGCCGAGATGCTGTTGGAGGCGTGCCCGCACGTGAACGTGTCGTATTCGCTCTCAAGCGGCGTGGGGAACGGGCGTATGCCGCCAAACTTGCGGTTGGTGCAGAAGCTGTCGCGACGCCCCGTGAGAATCTTGTGGCCATAGGCTTGATGGCCCACGTCCCACACGATGCGGTCGTCGGGCGTGTCAAACACGTAATGCAGCGCCACGGTGAGTTCGACCACGCCAAGACTGGAGGCGAGGTGGCCAGGATTGACCGACACTTCCTCGATGATGTCTCGCCGCAACTCGTCGCACACCTCGGGCAATTGATCCACGCCGAGCTTTCGCAGGTCGGCTGGATATTGCAAATGGCTTAATAGCGAAAATCTCTTTTCATCCATTGGGACCGTTTAGACATTTAATCTTGCAAAGTTAATCATTTATTTCAAACTATCGTTAAGTTTGCGGATAATTCATGCCATGCGAGGGCGCGACATCATTTTATGAACATGCTCATGTAAAAAGGCAGGTATATTGTTCCGCCTTTTGACTCCACATTGTTACCACTAATCACCATACTGCGATTTATCCTGTCGGCAAAAAGACTTTGAGCCATGTCAAGCGAAGCGTGCTTCTTATAGTCTTTTCCAGACTTCACCTCTATAATGGAAATCTTGTTACCTTCGGGGAAAACGAAGTCAAGCTCATGTTTACTTTTCCTGTCATAATAGTTCAATGACAAGCCATGCTTAACCAGTTCACCTGCTATATAGTTTTCGGCAAGAGCTCCTTCATTCACGAAAATGTCACCAGTCAAGACCTTGGCCTGTATATTGTCCAACATCATTGCGCACATCAACCCGCTATCAACAAAGAAGAGTTTGTACAACTTGAGATTCTCATGGCTCGGGAATGGCAATTCAAACGAGCCGACATTGAAAGAGTAGTATGCCATGCCAGCATCAACCAACCACTGCGTAGGCGCGCCATATTTACGTCGTGAGGCATTCTTTTCTATCGACGCAAGAACAAAACGCTTGTCTTGCTTGCTCAATTGTCCAGGGATAGCGTCAAATACAGATTTCACAAGCAGCTTGTCTTTCCCAGCATACTTGGATATGTCATTGCGATAGCCTGTGAGTATATCCTTCTGGTTTGTGACGGTTCTATTGAAATCTTCATTTGCGAGATAAGTAGTTACGACTTCAGGCATTCCTCCCACAATAAGGTACTCACGATAGCGTTCCATTATTTGCCTATGTAGGAAATCAGGAACCTCACGCAGGTTGTCGTAGCAGTCTTTCAACATGGCGACAACATCATCGCTAACATTGCAAGCCCACAGGAATTCCTCAAAGTCAAGTGGAAACATATTCAATTCGTGTTCGAACCCCACAGGATAGGACGGCACGTCCTTGTAGTTAATGCCAAGCAACGAACCAGATTCTATATAATCATATTGCCCATCCTCAACCAGAAATTTAATTGCGGTCCTTGCCTTGGGGCATGATTGTATCTCATCGAAGAATATCAAGGTATTACCAGGTTCCAATGGCCCCCAGCCCATTGCCGAGAGATTCATAAGGATGCTACGGGCATCAAGATTACCGTCAAATGCCTGTCTCGCCAATGGCATTTGCTCGAAATTGATTTCAATGAAATTTTTATAATTCGCTTTTGCGAATTGCCTGACCACGGTGGTTTTCCCCACTTGACGCGCGCCTTTTATAAGCAGAGCTTTATTTGACACATTTTTCTTCCATTCGGATAACTCCTTGATTATTTTTCTTTTAAGCATATCATTGCAACTTTTTTCCAATATTTAGTACGCAAAATTACAACTTTTTTCCAATATTTAGTACGCAAAATTACAACTTTTTTCCAACGTATTGGTGACTGGCTTGCGGTTTTCTGCCAGTTTTTCTCCCTAAGTACGTACATTAGGGATAGTCATCTTGTAAAATGTTTTTGCCAAGATTCAACACGTTGTGCGCTCGCCATCCAGGATGGGAAAAGGCAAAATGGTATACGATGGCGCAGCCTTTTCATCGGCTTCACGGCATAAAGGCGACACGATTTAAGCGTGGAGGCGGTGCCTTTTCGGTTGAAAGCCGACGCCTCCACGCCACGATGCCGACGCGATACAAGCGTAAAGGCAACGCAAAAGGCTCCAAGATATGACACGCGCAAGAGCCTCTTCAACATAACGCACTGGTTATAAGCTGATTGCCGAAAACCGCCAAGAATGCGATAATTCGAGCGAGAGATAATCTTTTTTG
>DAIOUH010000190.1:0-3509 GCA_036751585.1 Prevotella sp.
ATGAGATGGGCGTGGAGAAGTTCAAGCAATGGTTCTATGCTAAACTTTTCGAGTAGTATGAAGAATTTTATCAAGAGCATCGTGTTGCTGATGATGGGGCTGATTGTCTCGACCTCATGCAGTGGCAACACATCTAAGAATGCAGAGAGCAAAACAGAGACGAAAGGAACTGAGAACAAAATGGAAACGAAAAGAAAAGTGCTTATTGTGTTCTTCTCGCATGCTGGGGAGAACTATGCCGTGGGCAATGTGAAGGAGGGCAACACCAAGTTGGTGGCAGATGAAATCCAAAAGTTGACAGGTGGAGACGAGTTTGAAATCGTGGCGGAGAAGAGCTACGACATGCCTTACGATGACCTGACCAAACTTGCCAAGGAGGAGCAGGAGAGCAATGAGAAGCCTGCCTTCAAGGGCGAGGTGAAGGACATCGACCAATACGAAACCGTCTTCATCGGTGGGCCTATTTGGTGGGGCACTTATCCACAGGTGATGTTTACATTCTTCGACAAGTACGACCTCAACGGCAAGACCATCATCCCGTTCACCACCCACGAAGGTAGCGGACTGGGCAATGTGGTGAATGACCTGAAACGGCTATACCCGCAAGCAACTTTCAAACAAGCGTTCGACATCTATGGCCATCAAGTGCGTGGAGGCAAGGCGAAGATTGACGCCTGGCTGAAGGGATTGGGGTACTAAGTTGATTACATATGCAAGGTGGGGTTGTTTCAGTAGGCAGCCTCACCTTGTCTTGTATTGGATGAAATTTATGATCAGCAATGCAGAATCTTATCTAATTCAAGATAAATTTCACCCTCTGATTCGTAAGGAACAATGTGGAAGTATTCATTTCCATTCAGCATAGCGGATATGTTGGCCTTGGTCTTGTCGTAGAAAATATGAACAGGTATATTGTGGGCTTCAGCGTAAGCCAATTCATAGCCTACCCCAAGAGAAGGGCAGGTACACTCCGCTATCACCATGTCACTTTGTCTGAGCCATTCAGTATCCCGCTCATAGATGTGGATGTCTATAGCCTTTGTCTGAGCCTTAAGACTCATTTTGGATTTGCCTATATGCTCAGTCATAACTGTGTCAGTCTGCTTAATGTAGTCAATCATCCGTTGGTACAGAGCCGCATCGACCCTGCCTCCGCGGATGGAGCCGGCAAAATAGATTTTCTTGTTCATATTATCAATTTTTATTTTCAATAGTTGTTGTTATGTCATCCTGCGCCGCCAGCGTCTCCCGGTATATTGCCGGTGACATTCCGAGATGCTTCGTGACGTATCGGCTGAAATAAGACAGCGACGAGAAGCACATGCGCTCGGCTATTTGCGTTATTGACAGGTCGGGATTGTCGAGAAGTTCTTTGAGTATGGGCACCGTATAGCGGTCGATGAGAAACGTGACGCTGTTGCCCGTCACTCTCTTTATCGTCTCGGTGAGGTATTTGGGCGTTACGTTGAGCCGCTCGGCGTAATACGCCACCTCGCGGTGCTGTAGCGAGGCTCCTTTCTCGAGCATGGCGATAAGTCCCTTGACAACGTAAGCCTTGCGGTCGGTCGTTGTCTGTGTGTCGTGCACGAGAGAGTGGAAATAGTAGATGTCGTATATCATTGTCACGGCAAGGCTTCCGATGATTTCGGGATAGAACGTATGGGCGGTGTCGGGAATGCGCTCAATCAGGTTGGCGAAGTCTTCGCGCAGCTGCCTGGCGTGTTTCTCAGACAAGGGAATGACCGGATTGTCGTACAGACTTATCCGTCCGCTCACGCCATAGTTGACCGACGGTAGCAGACTGTACAGATATTTTGCGGGAGCTGCCACAATCAGCACGCTCAGGTCTTCGCTCGCGCTGTTTATAACCACGTCTTCGGGATAGGATATTACAAGCGCGTCATTCTTGTGAACTGAAAACTCATGCTTATTGTAGACGAACGAAACCTCGCCCGACATACACAACAAGTGTATGCAATATCCCTTGAGCGAAGGGTCGGCTATTGTCTTGAAATCCGTTGAGTGTATTATTCTGTTGTCCATACTGCAAAGATAGTGAAAACCGAGCGCAATGAAGCTTGCTTTTCATGTTTTTTGTGAAACCTTTGCCGAAATAAGTGAAACCTATGGCTGCCATTTTGCTTGTAACTTTGCAAACAAAAAAAACACGATGGCACAACAGGATAATAAAAAGCGTAAATGGCTGTTCATGCTCATACTTAGCGGACTGATGGGATGCACCACGCTCTCCACCGACATCTACCTGCCTGCCATGCCAGTCATGGAGACGGCTTTGGGCGGCAACGTGGAACTGACAATAACCGGCTTTCTCGTGGGCTTTGCCATAGCACAGCTTGTCTGGGGGCCCATAAGCGACCGCATAGGCCGCAAGAAACCTCTTTTCGTAGGCATGGCGATATTCACCATCGGGTCGGTGGGCTGCGCCTTGTCCTCGTCCATCACCGAGATTGTGGTGTGGCGTGTGTTCCAGGCCACGGGTGCCTGTGTGGGGCCTATGCTCTCGCGCTCAATGGTGCGCGACCTTTACGGACGCACAGAGGCGGCACGCATGCTCTCGGCTCTGATGACCATACTGGCACTTGCCCCAATCGTGGCCCCTCTCGCCGGCGGATTCCTGCAGAGCATCTGGTCGTGGAGGGCAATATTCTGGCTGATGGCAGCCCTAAGCGCGATGCTCTTCGTGGCGGTGTTCTTCCTTCCCGAGACGCTTTCCGAGGAAAAGCGTGCCAACGACTCCATCGTGCGTGAGTTTACTTGCTATCTGCACCTTGTGGGCAACAAGCCTTACATGTCGTACACGTTGAGCGTGGCGTTCTTTTATGTAGCCATCTATGCCTTCATTGCCGGCTCGCCGTTTGTCTATATCTCATATTTTCATGTCGACGCGCGGTACTACGGGCTGCTCTTTGGCGTGAACATGATAGGCGTGTCAACGCTCGGAATGTTCAACCGCCAGATGGTCACACGCCATTCGCTCGACCGCATGTTGCTGTGTTCCACGGCCATTGCCATCGTGGGCGGTTTGGGGCTGTTCTTCTCGGCCCTTACGGGGTGGGGCGGCATCGTCGGCATCATCAGTTTCGTGTTCGTGGTGTTCAGCATGAACGGCATCATTGCCTCGTGCACCAACGCGGCAGCCCTCGACGCCGTGCCATCGACCATGGTAGGCTCGGCGGCGGCTTTGATGGGAGCCTTGCAGTACGGCAGCGGCATAGTGTCGTCGCTGTTGCTCGCGGCTTTCTCCACCGGCACTCCAATCACGATGGCGTGGATTATGCTGCTGTTTGTCCTTCTCAGCTGTGGGGCAATCGTCGTGAATACGGGAAAGAAAATAAGAACAGTAATAGTAAAATCAATGTCTCAAATATGAAGAAGTTACTCATTGCGGCCTTTGCGCTGCTTGCCACGACTGCGGTTTCCGCACAGGAGCAAACAACCAATGCTCCACTTGTAATCAAAGCACAGGGAAGTTTCCTTGCCGGCGGAAC
>DAIOUH010000191.1:0-3460 GCA_036751585.1 Prevotella sp.
TGGGTGCCATTTTCCTCCCTGGCGTTGATTCTTCGTCAGTGGCGAGCGTCATGAAGGTCTGCCGCCAATATCCAGGCTATTGCTTTCCCATGATAGGCTTGCAGCCTGAGGAGGTGCGCGCCGACTGGCGCGACGTGTTGGCGATGATGCGCAAGGCGCTTGACGACAATGCCACGGAAAGTGTGGAGTCGTTGCGCTATATTGCCATTGGCGAGTGTGGTCTCGATTTCTATTGGAGCCGTGAGTTTGAGAAAGAGCAACTTGCCGCTTTCGAGGAACAGGTGAAGTGGTCTGTGGAGACGCGTTTGCCGCTGATGATTCACTGTCGAAAGGCACAGAACGAGCTTCTGCACATCTTGAAAAACTATGAGAAAGACCTTCCGGGTGGCGTGTTCCATTGCTTCACGGGCAACCAGAAAGAGGCGGAGGAGTATCTTCGCTTCGACAAGTTCGTGCTTGGCGTGGGTGGCGTGTCCACGTTCAAGAGCAGCCACCTGCGTGAAGACTTGCCTGCCGTGGTCCCGTTGAGCCGCATCGTGCTTGAGACCGACAGCCCCTACATGGCTCCGGTGCCCAACCGTGGCCAGCGCAACGAGAGTGCTTTCGTGAGTCTTGTGCTTGAGAATCTCGCCAAATGCTATGCCACGACACCAGAAGACGTGGCAAAGGTCACCAGCGACAATGTCCATCGCATATTTCCATTGTATAAATGAAACAAGCACGCCTTGAGTTACCACTCAAGGCGTGCTTGTTTGTTTTCCGGATATTTATATAGACTATGCTATTTTGGCATGGGCTTGAGATATGCCTTGAATTTCAGGGAATTGTAATTTATCACCAATTCGTCGGGGAAGTCGACTTTCTCGACCAATGGCAGGATGTTGCCATAATCCGCTATCATGCCAGAGAAGTGGGCGTCGCTACCGAAGATGACTGGAGTCTCGTATTTCTTGGCAAGTTCAAGGAGCTGGAGGTTGTTGGGTGTGGCCGCGGTCTTATGGCGGATGGGAGCCATCGAGTGGTTGTTTATTTCGAGGAGCGTGTGGGTCTCCTTCGACACCTTCATCAATGTCTCAAAGTCAAGTTCGGCGGTGCCGTCGCCAGGGTGGGAGATAATCTGGATGAAGGGATTGCGCATGGCGTTGATTACGCCTTGCGTGTTCTCTTCCTTCGTGCCTCCTTTCCAGCAGATGCCGTGGATGCCGGCGATGCGGATGTCCATCATCCGCCAGTATTCCTCGTCGAGGTCAATGTCGCCTTGCGTGTTCAATATGTTCAGTTCCGCTCCCAGCATCAGTTGCACGCCATAAAGTTGTCGAGGCACTACGTGGAGGTTGCGAAAGTAGATTGGATTGCATGTGCCAGGGATGTTTGGCCCGTGTTCGGTGATGCCCAATATCTCCAGTCCTTTTTCCTTGGCCGCCAAGGTCATCTCCTGCAAGGTACTGAAAGCGTGACCAGAGGCTACGGTATGAGTGTGTACGTCTAATAATGTCTTCATCTGTCCGCTATGCTTTGAAACGAGAAATGCTTATCTTATGAAATGCGTGGCAATGCGTTTCTCGTGTTCAGGCAGTCCGAATTTTTCCTTGCCGAGTTGTATGCTCTTTATAAGGAAAGCCATGTTGCGGGCAAGCTGTCGCATGGTCTGCAGCCCCTCGCCGTCTTGTGTCGCCTCACCTGGCATCCTGCCATGCACGCTGTTCCAGTATTGTGAAGGGGCGATGGGCATATTGCTTATTGTGAAGTACTTGTTGAGCACGTCAAAGGTCGCGGTCGTTCCACCACGGCGTGCCACAGCCACGGCAGCGCCAACCTTCATGCTCTTGTCGAACGGAGAGGAATAGAACAGGCGGTCGAGAAACGAGAGCAACGTCCCGTTTGGAGAAGCGTAATATACAGGTGAGCCTACCACTATGCCATCCGCGTCCTTGAACTTGTCTGCCACCTCATTCACGATGTCGTTGAATGCGCATCTGCCAGTCTCCACGCATTTGTTGCAGGCTATGCAGCCATGAATGTTCTTGTGGCCCACATGTATCATTTCTGTTTCTATGCCTTCCGCAGTCAAAGTCTTTTGGACTTCGGAGAGAGCTATAAACGTGTTGCCCTCTTTCTTTGGGCTGCCGTTAATGAGTAATACCTTCATAATGCTTGTATTTTGTTCACTGCAAAGTTATAGGTTTTTCTTTGCATGACGGTATGTTTGTCATTTTAATTTAATGTTCAGCATTTACAGCAGTGAGGCCTTCTTGCGTGTGTCGTTTTTTAGTCGTAACTTTGTTATCCAGATAGAAGTGATATGTAAAATATTAATGGTCGCGTTTATGAAACAAGCATTGGATTTCCTGAGAAATCATGTGGAGGTCGCCTTCGCCACTTGTGAGGGCAACCGTCCGCGTATTCGTATCTTTCAAATCATGAAGATGGAGGGTACTACCCTATACTTTGCCACGTCACCTGTCAAGGAGGTCTACAAGCAGCTGCATGAGAATCCCTGCGTGGAAGTCATGGCAAGCGAGGGCAAGAAATTTGTAAAGGTCACTGGCAAGGCCGACTTCCATGTGGATGACGAGACGCGGAAGTGGATATACGACAACAACCCCGTCCTGCCCCGTCTATATTCATCATACGACAAGTTGGCTTATTTCAAGGTGGAGATAGAGGAGATGGATCATTATGACTTGCGTCCGACACCACCGATGTTCAAGCACTATAATCTCCACGACCATACGGTCAGCGATGGTTACGTGGGTGAGAGATATTCAAGGAAGTCTTTTTAGTTGTGGCAGATTATAATACTGCTGCGATTTTTCTTATTCCCTCTAAGCGTTTAACGAAGGACTTGTTACGTTTAGCCACTAACATATCGTATTGTGCTTTTGGGTTCATGGAGACTGTCGGCAGTTATTTGGACTTAACTTATCCGAATACTTGTTGCCATAACGTTTTGTTGCTGACGATGATCCTGACATCGGCTTTCATGTACTTTTGCAGCATAGGGGTATTTTGTCCCTGTGCGTTCACTGCGGCTGTGGCCATAAAATAGTTGCCGTCTTCCCTATGTATGAGTTTGGCATTATGGCTCATGATGTTGCAGGTATATGATGCATTGTCGTTGCCCTCGAAAGAAGCATGAGCCGTCCTTGGCTCATCGAAAAGATGCAAATACTTGTATGGCACAAGCACTTGCACTGTTCTTTGATTGATGACCTCACCATTAGCCTCTATGGATATAGGATAAGGTATCTTGTAGAAAGCAGCTGCGAGAGCGAGGACGATTATCGTAATGACAACTGTCCCCAAACTGACAAGGCGAGGAGGAACTTTGCCTATCACGTTCCTCACCTTCTCGCTTCTCAACTCGATATTATCTGATTCTTTTTCTTTCTGTTCCATATCAAAAACATTTTAGTTCCCCAATTCCAACTGATTCTTCACAAGATTATAGTATGCCCCT
>DAIOUH010000192.1:0-3450 GCA_036751585.1 Prevotella sp.
TCACGAATATGGTGTTCTTGAACCATGGCTCCTTCGCCGCCTTGCGCAAGAAGTCGCCAATGCACCAATCGGCATACTCCACAATCTGCGTTTCCTTGTCCTTCGTGCGTAGCTTGAACCATGCCGGGATAATGTATGGCGGATGGTTGCTGATGGTAAGAATCGTGGCAAGGAAAGGTTTACGCCCCTTGGCTTTCTCGTTTATCTTGCCAAGAGCGTAACCAAACTCGTAATGGTCGCTCACGCCAAAGCTGTTAACCACCTCACTTTTAGGATAATTCTCTTGCGAATAGATGTCGTCATAACCATTGGTCGTGAAAAACGCCTTCATGTTGTCATACTGTGCCTCATGGGTCATGAAGAACATATTTTCATAGCCCAAGCCTTTCAGCACCGTAGGCAAGCCCTGACGGTGAGGCGTGACAGTGCCTTTCATGAGGTTGCGGAACATCAACGCCGGAAAACTGTATAGCGTGGCGGTCATGCCGTGGTTGGTGTGTATGCCCGCGCTATAGAAATTGGTAAAGGCAAGCGAGTGCTGGTAAAGCGAGTCGAGCGTTGGCGTGAGGGGCAGGCTTTGACCAAACTCGCGAAGCAACGAACCCGACATCGACTCCATGAGTATGACCACGACATTGGGCTTCTTTGCAGGTTCTTTCCGTAAAGAATCGTTTACCACGAACCTCCGCAGCACGTCGCTGCTGTCTGCCTCTCCCGTGATGCCAAGCCATTGTCGGGTGTAAGCCACGGCATCGGCAGAGGGCATGAGGCGCAAGTCCTTGTTCTCTGGTTTCATGTCGTCGAGCACCGACGTGAGAAGATTGAAAGCCGGATTGATGCCCAGTTGGTTGAGAAACGGGTCGTCACAATAGTAAGCCTCACTTATCTTGATGGGATTATAGCCTCGCCTGCCACGTATGCCGAAGACGCAAAGGGCGATGAGCAACACCGTAGCAACGGAGCAAAGCACGCGAGACATTGGGCTACGACTTGCGGGAGCCGTCTCCAACGACCGCGCATAGACGCGCTCCACACGAAGCAAGACCCACACAAACGCCACGGTAAGCAACAGATACAGAGCAATATAAAACCACCAACTCCTTTCCTCAACAAGCATGCTGGCGGTGGTGGCAGCATAGCCAAACCATCCGAAGATGCTCGAGTTGATGTTCTTGAAGAAATAGGCGAAATAAGGGGTGTTGGCGGCGGAAGGCATGAAGGCTATGGCATAAAAGACCGCGAAATAGACCGTCACGCCACGACGGAGCAAGCGATGGCTCCATCCGAATATGGCAGATATAAGGACGATGGCAAGCGGCAACACCATGATATAGCAAGCTATCACGTTGTCGAACCACACGCCACGAACGAAAGCGCCAACAACACTGGCATCGGGATGCGTAATCTGGGCGTGAAGGGCGAAAAACTCCACAAGCCTGAAGAAGGAGAATATCAACAAGGCGATGACTTGGATGCTCGCAAGCCAAAGCACTGACCTTACAAAACGTTTCATATTACAAAATTAATACTTATTTAGATTAAAGCGTGGAGTTGTATGGAAAAAAACGTAATTTTGCACGAATATAAATACAACGACAAATAAAGATGAAAGACAAGAGCCTCCGTTTCGTTTTCTGGTCGGTAATCATAATCTCCGCATTGACTCTCATCCCGTTTCTCGGCAACGTAGACTTCACCACCAAGGGCGAACCCCGCGAGGCAGTGGTGGCAGTGTCGATGCTCAACCAGCACAACTGGATTTTGCCTATCAACAACGGCTTCGACATACCCTACAAGCCACCATTCTTCCAATGGTGCATCGCCGCCTTCTCACTCGTCACGGGTCAGGTGAGCGAGTTCACGTCGCGTCTGCCCTCAGCACTGGCGCTCATCATCATGCTGTGCACTGGCGCGTTGTTCTATGCCAAGCGCAAGGACAACAACGTCAGCCTGCTTGCCGCGCTTATCACCCTCACCGCCTTTGAGGTGCACCGCGCTGGGACCAACTGCCGCGTGGACATGGTGCTGACAATGTTCATGGTGTGCGCGCTCTACGCCTTGTATCAATGGTGGGAGAAAGGTTGCCGATGGTTGCCATGGACAGCCGTGCTCTGTATGAGCGGCGCCACGCTGACCAAAGGTCCCGTGGGCATCGTGCTGCCCTGCTTCGTGATGTTCGTGTTCATGCTCTTCACGGCGTGGCAACGTGGCAAACTTTGTGGAGCAATGGTTTGGAAGACCATCTACAAGCTGTTTCTCTCTGCCGTGCTTGCCTCCGTATTGCCTCTGCTCTGGTATTGGGCGGCTTACCGTCAAGGTGGCGACCAGTTCATGGCTCTCGTCATGGACGAGAACGTGGGACGTTTCCTCGGAAAAATGAAAGCCGTGACACACGCCAACCCTTGGCCTTACAACTTATTGATGCTCATCGCCGGTTGGCTTCCATGGACACTGCCTCTGCTGTTGTCACTTTTTGTATTACCATGGCGCCGGTTCGCCAATGGCCTTCGATTAAAGGCGACCAGCATGCGCAAGGCAGATGCCGTGCAGGTATTCACGTGGCTGTCGTTTCTGCTGATTCTCTTCTTCTATTGCATACCCAAGAGCAAGCGTGGCGTTTACCTCCTGCCCTGCTATCCGTTCATGGCGGTGCTCATAGTGGAATATTTCATTTGGCTCGTCAAGCGCTCTCTTTTCCCTATACGTTTCTATATTGGCTTCCTTTCTGTCGTTGGCTTCGTCCTCACGGCGACTCTCGTCATCCTTAGGGCAGGCTTGGTTCCCGACAGCATATTCCACGGCAAACACGCTTGGGAGAATATCCAGATGCTTCACGCCCTCTCCGATGGCGGCATGGACTTTGGTGACATTCTCATGGCACTGATGCCTCTCCTCGCCGCTTGCCTTGGGCTGATGACCCTGCTGCGCCACCGCGCGTGCCTCGTCACGAGTCACCCCGTGTTTGCCTCCACGGTGATAACCCTGCTCATCTACCTATCGTTTGACGGATACTACAAGCCAACCGTGGTGGGATGCCAGAGCCTGCGTCCTGTGGCGAGGCAAGTAGAGCAAGCGGCGAAAGGTGAGCCCGTGTTCGCGCTGACCACCATCAACAAGCGCGAGGTGGGCGACGATGAGTTAAGGTTCTATGGAATAGACTTTTACTTGGGCGACAGCGTGCGGCAATTCGACGTGGACCGTCCACGCAAGGGCGTAGTGGTGGTGCCGGCGCAATGCAAGCCTTTGCTCCACGAGCCATTTGCCAAACAATATTCATTCAAGGAAATCATGCGCACCAAGCATCGCGCGTCGTGCTTCAAGGACACCATCTACGTGTATAGGTTCTTTAAGCGGTAAATATAGATGTATGCCTCTTGACAACACCGTAAACGGTTGTTCAGTCAAGAGCTTTTGCCTTTGCGCTTATATCGCATCGGCTTTCAAGCGTAA
>DAIOUH010000193.1:0-3370 GCA_036751585.1 Prevotella sp.
AAACAATTATATGCTTAAACTCAAACGACAATTATCATTGCTGTCGCTCATCATGCTGGTGGCGCAGCTTTTTGCCCAAGGGCCAAACAACAGTGGTACTTACTACAAGAATGCAAGTGGCCAGAAAGGAAAAGACTTGAAGACGGCGCTCTTCAAGATTATCAGCACACACAAGCAACTTTCTTATAATGACCTTTGGACTGCTTTTAAGACCACCGACAAACGAGAGGACGGTAAAGTGTGGGATATGTACTCAGGCACAAGCAATTTCACGTTTGGTACTGACCAAGCAGGAAGTTATTCCAAGGAAGGAGACGTATATAATCGTGAGCACTCTTTCCCCAAAAGTTGGTTCAACGACGCTACGCCGATGTACACAGACCTCGTGCATCTTGTCCCTACCGACGGTTATGTTAACGGTAGGCGCAGCAATTATCCTTTTGGTGAGACCGAAGGCAAAACGTACAAGTCGAACAATGGATTCAGCAAACTTGGAACTTGCACATACCCGGGCTATACTGGCATTGTGTTTGAGCCAAACGATGAGTACAAGGGCGACTTCGCGCGTATCTATTTCTATATGGCTACGTGCTATGAGGACAAGATAGCCAGTTGGAAAAGCGACATGCTTGATGGCACTGCGTATCCTGCCTATACGAAGTGGGTGGTGAGCATGTTGCTGAAATGGGCCAAGGAAGACCCCGTGAGCCAAAAGGAGATAGACCGAAACAACGCCGTTTACAAATGTCAGCAAAACCGCAACCCATACGTTGACTATCCCGGGTTGGAGCAATATGTGTGGGGAGATAAACAGAACGTAACGTTCAGCTATGACAACTATGACGGGACGAATCCTACCCCAGACCCTACCCCAGACCCTACCCCAGATCCAGATCCTGACCCAGACCCAACGCCAGGCGAGGGATATGTGTTCTCCAAGGTCACTTCCACTGCCGACATCGTGCCAGGAAGCTATTACCTCATCGTTTATGAGGACGGACAGAAAGCCCTTGCGGATAAGAGCGGAACAAAGAATGACTTTCGCGGTTATGCCGACGTGACGATAAGCAATGCGACAATTACCACAACCGTGGACGAATCGGGCAAGCCACGACAACTGTTGCTTGGAGGCTCTGCGGGTGCCTATACCTTCTATGACGGTGTGGACAAGGAATATCTCGCGTTGACTTCAAGTGACAACAAGTTGAATGGCAGCACATCTACGACTGGCAATGACACAAAGTGGACGGTGACCATCAGCGGAGGCGTGGCTACTATCAAGAATTGCCAATATACAAACCGTGAGATAAGGTACAACACTTCGAGTCCAAGGTTCGCTTGCTACAAAGGCAGTCAGCAGACGGTCTCACTTTACCGCCGCGCCGCCTCCACGGGCATCCAGACCGTGAAGCCTACGTCCACCGACAGTCGCGTGGACGTGTACACTGTCTCCGGAGCGATGGTGAGAAAGAATGTGGCCATCTCTGTAGCCTTGAAGGGCTTGGCAAAAGGAGTGTATATTATTGATGGGAAAAAGTACGTGGTGAAGTGATTATGAGCACCACTTTTTCCCTGTCAATCTGAATAAAAAACAGCGGGGCGGCAATCACTTGCCGCCCCGCTTAGTCTACCATTTTTATATCAAAACCAAATCATAAGTCACAAGTCACGGAATCATTCTAATGGCATGCAGAAGTAACCCGTGTAGAGGTAGTCGTCCTTTATCACGGAACAGATGCCCCAGACGCGCTTGCCATCATTCTTCAGAATCTCGTAGTCCACGTTGTCGAGTGCCACCGTGCCTTCATACCTGTTGTTGTCGTTGAATGTGCCTTCGGCTTTCTTGCCCACGGAGAGGTCGCCCTTGAACTTCATCACCATGCCATAGTTTTGATACCACGTGTAGTACGAATCCATCGTTACAATGCCATCGGCTTGCGAGACGGTGTATTTGCCGCCATACTGCACGTAGAGAGCTTCCTTGCCGTTGAACACCATCTTGTTGTCGGTAAGGGCAAGAATCTCTGCCTTCTCCTCTTCGGTGAATGGAATGGTGGTGGTCTCCACCTTCACGTTGACATTCTGCGTGAGCCCCATCATGTCGGTTATAGTGACGGTGGTCTCACCGCTCTTCCTTCCCTGGATGGTGATGACATCGCCATCCACGCTTGCCGTGGCCACGTCCTCGTTGGCCGACACTGCCGTGTAGTTGCCGTTGCCGCCTGTCACGGTCACGGTTGCCTTGCCATCGGTGTGGCCGAGCTTCATGCCTACGGAAACCTCGTTCTTGTCGAGGGTCATGGTCTTGTACAAGCACTTCACGGTGACGTGCTTGTAGTTGCCTTTCGCGTCGGAAATCATCACGCCCGTGATGCCTTTCTCCACTCCAGTCAACGTGATGGCTGTGCCGCTGATTTCTGCTTTCACGAGATCGGGGTTCTCTGCCACCACCTTGTAGTCGCCGTTGCCGTCGGTGATGTTTATCGTCGCGGTCTCGCCCACGCCGACCTGTACCTCTTCATTGGCATCGGTGGCGATAGCGCTTCGCTCTTCTGCCGCGGGTACGTTAAGCCCTGGGTCATACACCTCATCATCGTCGTTGCCGCACGCTGTCATGCCCATCATCATGGACATGGCGAGCATGGCGGTATAGATATATCTTGCTTTCATAAGTTTTCTGTTTCTTGATAATTGTGATGCAGTTAGATTGCTGTCTTTACCAGTCCTTGGCGTAAGAACCAGTCTGTACGGTCTCCTCGCCGTAGAATGGAATGGTGATGTTGTTGAAACGTGCCACCTTGCCATTAGATGGGTTGAGCGAGAAGATCATCGTGCCACCGTAGCCATCGGTGACGATGCGGCGTGCGGTGTTCTCTGATATTATGCTGCCGCGCGCGAACTCCGATGAGGCCTGTATCATGCCGCTCTTTGCCATGCCTGGGTAGTAGCTGCTGAGGTCGGAATAGTTGCCGTAGTCCTGTATGCCGTAATCGACTCCCTGCACGCCGTCAATTTGTGCCGCAGAACGTGTGCCAGAATAGACATAGGCCTCGACGAGCTTGTCGGGCATGGCCTTCTTGCACTCGTATGCAAGGCGAGCGAAGTTGTTGGTCTTGGAGAAGCCAGGGTAATCGCCACGGTCGCAATACTCATCGTCGAAGAACACGCCGTCAAGCCCGTAAGCGTCGAGCTTCGCTTTCAGCTCCAGGGCGAACTTCTTGCAGTTCTCGTCGTCGAGATAAGCGCAGCAGGCACGGTCGTGGTTGCAGAGAATGCCGAGGATGACTTTCATGCCTTTCTCTTGAAGTGGCTTGATGTACTTGTCGCGGTTTTCGAGCACGTGGGTGATGTTCTCGTTGTTGAAGTTGTA
>DAIOUH010000194.1:0-3343 GCA_036751585.1 Prevotella sp.
CAGATAGCCGGATACACCAAGAGCCATCTCATTGTGCCCAAATATTTCTTCGCCGCGATACTCGCCGTCAAGAACGGTCAATACAAGGCCATCGGACTGTGGTTTGAGCATAAGGCCAACAAGGATAGCAACCTGAGCAAATACGTGGTGTCGATAGACGAGCTGGAGAAGCTCACGGGCATCGATTTCTTCTGCAACCTGCCCGACAAGATAGAGAACCAAGTGGAGTCGGCAACCAAATCGGAGATGCTCTCCGACTGGGGGCTGTGAAAAATATTAACATCAAAACACCATTAGAGAACCGTTTGCTTTCATCGTCAAGACCAATATGACGGGAAGCGAGCGGTTCTCTTTTTTGTTTCATATCTCTCTATCCATCAAATATTTACACCTATTTTTCAACTAACGAAACTATCTCCGATTTACCTCTGCGATGATATGCCATCGGCTTCACGCTTAAAACGCGGCGGCTTTACGGTTGAAACGCGTTGCCTCCACGCTTGAATGGCGACGCCTCCACGGTGTAAAGCCGATGCCAGGCAATTCACGGTAATAAATATTTACAAAACCACTAACAAGGAAGACCAGTCATAATTGGCGCAAAACTTTTTGCATAAACGAAATAAAATCAGTAACTTTGCCTTTTGTAAAAAAGTATCAAGCTTCATGCAATCGACATACAAAAACATTCATGCTTCATCAGCGGTAAAAGGCTTTGCCGCGAGTATACTATCGGCCATCTTTTACGGCACAAATCCCTTGGGCGCGCTGCCCTTGTATGCTGACGGCATATCCTCCGGTTCAGTCTTGTTTTATCGTTACGGCATTTCCGTGGTCGTCTTTGCCCTATGGCTTCTCATGCGAGGCGAATCGCTCAAGATAAGATGGGGACAAGCCATCAAACTCGGCGTGCTCGGCGTGATGTTCGCCATGTCGTCGCTGACCCTGTACGAGAGTTTCCACTACATGAACGCCGGCATAGCCTCAACCATACTCTTCTCCTACCCCATCATGACAGCCGTCATCATGGTCATGTTCTACCACGAGCGTGTCAATTGGCGCACGACCTTCGCCATAGTGCTCGCCATCTCCGGCATAGCGCTGCTCTATCGTGGCGGAGGCACCGGAGGCGACACGTTGTCGGCAACGGGCGTGCTGCTCGTGCTCTTCTCTTCCCTGCTCTACGCCCTATACATCGTCTATGTGAGACAATTCAAGGTCGTGGGCATGTCGAGCGTGAAATTCACCGCGTGGGTCATCTTCTTCGGATGGATTAGCATCATTGCTTTCATGGCATTAAAGGGCGAGCCACTGCAAATGCTGCATGGCACGCAGTGGTTGTGGGGCATCCAACTGGCGTTGCTGCCCACGGTGCTAAGCATATTCCTCATCAACATAGCCATCAATAGCATCGGCTCCACGCCAACGGCGATCATGGGAGCCCTTGAGCCTCTCACCGCCGTGGTCATCTCGTGCACGATTTTCGGCGAGGAGTTCACGCTCCGGCTGGCCATTGGCATATTGCTGATTCTCTCGGCAGTGATGCTCGTCATAATAAAAAAGAAACAACACAACAAGTAAATATTCTCCAGAGTCACATGACATATCATTACGATTTCCTCATCATCGGCGGTGGCGTAGCCGGTATGAGCTTTGCACTCAAAGTTGCCAATGCCCATAAGGGTTCTGTCGCCATCATCTGCAAGACCACTCTCGACGAGGCCAACACAGCCAAGGCGCAGGGCGGCATAGCCTCTGTCACCAACCTCGCCGTGGACAACTTCGACAAGCACATCCACGACACCATGGTGGCAGGCGACTGGCTCTCCGACCCCAAGGCCGTGGAGCACGTGGTGCGAAACGCGCCAGCTGCCATCAAGGATCTCGTGAAATGGGGCGTCAACTTCGACAAGAAGGCCGATGGCTCGTTTGACCTTCACCGCGAGGGCGGCCACTCGGAGTTTCGCATCCTCCACCACCAAGACGACACGGGCTTCGAAATTCAGCGTGGCTTGATGGCGGCGGTAAAGAGCAACCCCGACATCACCGTGCTCGAAAACCACTTCGCCGTGGAGATTATCACCCAGCACCATCTCGGACAGGAGGTGACGCGCCGCACGCCAGACATCGAGTGCTACGGAGCCTATGTCATAAACCCAGAGACGCACAAGGTGGACACATATCTCTCGCGCGTCACCCTCATGGCGACGGGAGGCACGGGAGCCGTGTATGCCACCACGTCGAACCCGGAAATCGCCACGGGCGACGGCATAGCCATGGCATATCGCGCCAAGGCCACGGTGAAAGACATGGAGTTCGTGCAGTTCCACCCGACGGTGCTCTACAACCCTGCCGAGACGCACCCTGCCTTCCTCATCACCGAGGCCATGCGCGGATATGGAGCCATACTCAAGTTGCCCGACGGAACGGAGTTCATGCAGAAATATGACCCACGTCTCTCGCTCGCCCCACGCGACATCGTGGCACGCGCCATTGACCATGAGATGAAGATTCACGGCCTCGACCATGTTTGCCTCGACGTCACCATGAAAGACCCTGAGGAGACCAAGAAGCACTTCCCGCATATCTACGAGAAATGTCTCTCCATCGGCATCGACATCACCAAGCAGATGATACCTGTCTGCCCGTCTGCCCACTACATGTGCGGCGGCATCAAGGTGGATCTCAACGCCGAGAGCTCCATCCACCGTCTCTATGCCGTGGGCGAGTGCTCCTGCACTGGACTGCACGGCGGCAACCGCCTGGCTTCCAACTCGCTCATCGAAGCGGTGGTCTACGCCAAGAGCGCGGCTGAGCACGCCATCGAGAATATTGACAATTACCACTTCGAGGAGGACGTGCCCGAGTGGAACGACTTCGGCACGCTCACCAACGAGGAGAAGGTGCTCATCACCCAGGACGAGAAAGAGGTGGGACAGGTCATGTCTACCTACGTGGGCATCGTGCGTTCCAACCTTCGCCTGAAGCGCGCGTGGACTCGTCTCGACATGCTCTACGAGGAGACCGAAGACCTCTTCCGCCGTGTCAAGCCTACTCGCGACATCTGCGAGCTGCGCAACATGATCAACGTGGGCTATCTCATCACGCGCCAGGCCATGGAGCGACACGAGAGCCGCGGACTGCACTATAATATTGACTATCCTGCCCCTCCCCGCAAAGTCCTTTAAGACTTTGCCGCCCCTCCCCCACTCAGGGGAGGGGATTAATCACTGAGATAAACAATCGTGAGCACTCGTGACGTTACTTTTCCAAGTGGAAAGGGACAATAAGCAAGACGAAATAAACAAGACGAAATAAACAAGACGAAATAAACAAGACGAAA
>DAIOUH010000195.1:0-3314 GCA_036751585.1 Prevotella sp.
CCGGGAATTTTGGTTCTGAAACATAGAATACATCTATAACATCTTCTTTCGCAAAGAAGCTTTTTTTACCTGGAATACTTTCAGCAAGTTGATCATCCCTGCAAAATATACCATTTTCAAAGGAACGTAAAACTGTAACACAATGGTAATCGTCTAAAATTTTCACTATTGCTATACAAGCCTTTATAGGAGCATATTGTTTATCACTTGAATCAGGATTATAGCAAAAGTCCTGTCTTGCCATAGTTGAGCAAGGCTTTCATGTCCTTCTTACGTATACTATCGAAGAACTTGGAAAGAACAAATTTCATATTGGCACCGTCTTCATCATATATAACGCCAAAGTTGCCAAATTTGTAACATATAACATTCCATGATAATTCCTTGATTTTATCCTTACTTGAAGAATAATTTGGGTTTAGGTCTGCCCACACATTCGCAATAGTACATGCAACACAATCGGATCTACCAATCATGAATGCACCGCCTCTTGTTGAAATGTGATTGTGTGACGAATAATCTGAATATAACCCAAGAATATCGTCATACAAATTCTGTGAGACCTTAGCATCTTCGGCTGATTTGTATCTAAGAGAAACGTGCTGACCATCGAAATCAACAATACGCATCAATGCCTCCATATACGCGTCACCTTTCTTGTTGCCTTTGCCAAAATCTGACCAAGAAGGAATTTCGTCCAACTGTATGAATTGCATTTCTTTCGCCTCAACGTCTGATAATAACGCATCATCCTTTGAGGAGCAACTAATCAAAGATGTTGCCGCAATACAAAAAAGGAAAATAGAGAATAAAAGTTTGTTCATAATATGTATAGTTTAGTGTAATGATTTTCAAATACAAGATAGCACATCTTTCAATGGCAAATATAGGTATAAATCCTCACATACGCAACTTTTTAAGCCTGAAAAACAGGAGATTAACAAAAAGCCCAGCTTTCAGCACAAATGTGGAATATCTTACCATAACACCGCCACCAATCGCGTTTATCCTGCAAACCACGAGCCTTCAAACTAAAACAGCCGACAAAAGCAGCCGCCTTGAAAAACAACAAATACAACATATACAACTGCAATTAGTGACTTTAGCTCTTTCGGCTAACTTCAAAAAGGTTGTATATGTTGTATTAAAATATTGGTGCAAGAATCATCCCAAATCGTGCCCCGTCAGCGTTACGCTTGAATCGCGTCGGCGTTACGCTTGAATCGCGTCGGCGTTACGCTTGAATCGCAACGGCTTCACGCTTGAATCGCGACGCGATTCAAGCGTGAAGCCAAAACAAGAAAGGCTTGCCCTTCGCTCACGCGGAAGACAAGCCCAAAAGAGAGAGAGTTTTATATTAAAAATATTATACCAAAGTGTCGTTATCGCTGAAGCGGATAAACGAGAGAAGGCTTGCGAGAGCTCTTCATCGTAGGCACCGAAAGCTCCATGTCGCCAATGATGACACTGCTTGGGGCAACCACAGAATAAGTGTAAGGACTTACCCTGTTCATCACCAACGAACTGCTTGAGATAGCCTCGAAACGCTTCATCTGGTCTTGCGTGGGCAGGGTGATGAGGTTGGTCTTCACCAAGCTGCGCTCACCCGTCTTCAAGTCAACCTTGTACAAGCGAAGCGACGCATAGTCGGCAGGTTTGGTTATGACATAAGCGCAATCAGCCTTCGCCTTCTTCGCGAGCTTAGTCAACGTCTTCTCCATCTTGTCGGCATCGGTCGTGCCAGTGGCTGAAACCACCAACGTGCCTACGCCAACAGCGGGCATGGCCTGACGAGGGTCGTTGTACCAACGGGCCGAGCCCGTGCTCTTCAACGCGTATTGCGCAGGGGTGGCGCGATTGAGCATCATCTTGAACACGCCCTTGTCCACGATGGTCATGGACGGTTGTGGCTTGAAGCCGTCAGCGTCTACCGCGTAGTTGCCATAGAGCGGCGTGCCGTTCCAGTCGGCGCGCGCCGTCTCGTTGGTTATGGTCACGCGCTCGTCCATGATCTTCTTGCCAATCTTCAAGCCAAGCGACTTGGGGTTCTCCTGGAAAGAAGGCTGGGCATAGAACTTGTCAGGGACGAGATAATTCTCGGTGAACACTTGCCTTGCCGCGTCACCCTCGTACATCACAGGGCCTTTATAGTCGTCCTTCAAAGCCGGCGCGTTGCGCGTAGCCATGCAATCGTCGGCGAAGCGGCGAACCTTGGCCACGAGGGTGTCGAGAGGCGGAAGCTCAGAGACGTGCTCATACTGCAATGTCAGTTCATCGCCAAGCATCACGCGGTTGTCGTCCATGAACTGCGCGTTGACCTTTATCGTCACCCTGTCGTGCGGCTGCTTGATGTTAACACCCTCCGATGTGCTGCGATAGCTGTCGAGCTGGTCGCCGGAGATCTTCACCGACGTGCCCATGAGATACTTATAATCCTTGAATACGGCAGAGAGCGTCTTGGCATATTGCTGGAGTTTGTCCACGTCCACGTTGGCATCACGGTTCTTTGCGTCGAAGACGTAGGTGCCAGGGGCAGAGTGCTGCATGTCGGGAATCTTCTCCAATGCGGCAGGCAAAGGATTCTGGTTGAGGTAGTTCTGCTTCTGCGCCATCATGTTCACGCTGCTCACGTAGGCCATCAACGACGACTGCCAGAACGAGCGGCGCAAGCCGTTGTAAGAGAGCTCGTCGTCGGAGGTGCCGCCAACAATGAGCGGCTGGAAGGCCACGTCGCTGTTGTGGCGATAGTTGCCGAGCAGCACATGGGTCATAGTGTTTGTCCTCCAAGGCGTGACTGCCAAATCGGAGATGCCGCCAAGCTCACCGGTGACGCTGAACGAGCGATAGCGGTTGGTGACATAGCCTGTCCAGAAAGGAGCGGGAGCGCCTTGCACGCGCAGGCTGTCGACCGTGCGCTTCAGCTCATCCTTCATGGCAGAGAATATGGTGTTGTCCGCATTGTCTTTCTTCTCCGTGAAAGCCGGAGCTGGCAGGGCAGGCGGAATGTCAAGACCCTTCTGCGTGCGTTGTGTCTCTATCTGGCTCACGAAGATTGCTGGCGACGATGCCGTGACGGGTACCCAACCCGACTCTGCCCCACAAATGCCAGTGAAGGTGCTGGGCTTGTCGCCACCGGCCTGAATATGGGAGAACATGGAGAGAGGCGTGCCGATAAGGCTCACGCCACGCACGAGCTCATCGGGACGGCCATCGACGAAGACGCGATACACCTCCACGGGGGTAACGTTGAACGAGTTGATGCTGCCGCCCTCGCCCGTCATGGTGTAACCACTCGTCACCGTGCGGAAATAATA
>DAIOUH010000196.1:0-3313 GCA_036751585.1 Prevotella sp.
TGGGGCGTGCTCTTCCCCGAGAGCGACGCCAAGGCCGTGGCTGATGAGCTCAAGCGCCTCCACGACGACGCGGATTATTATCATGCCGTGGCAGACAAGTGCTGGCAGCGTGCCAAGCAGTTTGACATAGCCAAGACCGCCGAGCAGTATCAGCAGGTATACGTTGCTTTCCCACATCGAATCAAATGAAACGTGATAAAAAGAAGATAATAAGGGCAGTCACGGTGTCAATGTCGCTTGGCTTCTGCCGTGACGTGATGATAAAGATGCGGGCGATGGGCTACCACATGGTTGCGGTGACATCGCCTGGCCAGGAGCTCGATGACCTGAGAGACAAGGACGGCTTCCGCTGCGTTGGCGTGCCCATGAGCCGTCATGTCTCAATCTTCAGCGACTTGAAGTCGCTCGTGAGGCTCATAGCTGTGTTCAGCAAGGAGCGGCCTTGGGTGGTTCACTCCATGACGCCCAAGGCGGGGCTGCTGTGCATGGTGGCGGCATGGCTGACCCGCGTGCCAGTGCGTATACATACTTTTACCGGACTGGTATGGCCCACGGCGACAGGGATGATGCGCCGCGTGCTGATGATGACCGACAAGATAACCTGCGCCTGTGCCACTCACGTCATTCCCGAGGGGCGCGGCGTGATGGACGACCTCAGGCATGGAGGCATTACGCGCAAGCCGATGCGTGTGCTCGGTTATGGCAACGTGATGGGCGTGGACATGGCGAGGTTCTCGCCAACGCGCTTCACTCAATGCAAGCGTTCGGGCGTGTTCACATTCCTCTTTGTGGGTCGCATCGTGCGCGACAAGGGCATCAACGAACTGGTTGAGGCATTCGTGAGTCTCCATGCCGACCATCCGGCTACGCGGTTGGTGTTGGTGGGCAATTATGAGCAAAACCTCTACCCCATGCGCGAGAGCACGCAGAGGCTCATAGATACCAGCGAGGCGATAGAGACAGTGGGTCACAAGGGAGGCGATGACCTCGTGCGCGCCTATGCCGCAGCCGACTGCTTCGTGATGCCGTCCTATCGTGAGGGCTTCCCCAACACCGTGCTTGAGGCAGGAGCCATGGGCTTGCCATCGATAGTGACCGACATCAATGGCTCGCGCGAGATAGTGGAGAACGGGGTAAACGGTCTCGTGGTGCCTCCACGAGACGCTGTCGCCCTCCACGATGCCATGGAGCGTATGCTTATCGATGACGAGGTGCGGCAGCGCATGGCGCGTGAGGCTCGCCCTATGATAGCCTCACGTTTCGACCGCGACTTCGTGCAGCGGTGCCAGATAGATTTCTACAAGGAAGTGATGGGGTGAAAGGAAACCGATAAAAATGTTATACGAGATAGCGCATATTCTACGAGACAGGATGCCATGGTTGTGGGATTTGGTCAACAGGCTGAACGCCATGCTGTTTCAGGTGAGGTATGGAAGGAAACTTAGGTGCGTGGAGGCAAACGTGTGCGGAGCACGACAACTGCCAGGTGGCTACCGCGTCGTGCCCATACGCGACATTGAGACTGAACGTTTGGTTCGGTTCTTCTCGCGCCAGCCCAAAGAGGCTTTCAGGTTTTTCAAGCCACACCCATTCGATGCCAAGGCGATAAGGAAGTTGCAGCGTAACAGGGCGTTTCTTGCCTATGCGCTCATCGACATGGCTAATGGGCGAATGGCAGGCTATTGCTTCAACCGTTCGTTCTTCCACGGCAAGGGATTTCGCGGAAGGATGGTCGACATTGGCTATCGTGGCCGGGGGCTTGGCACGATGATGAACCGCCTGCTTAATGAGGTTGGCTTTGGTATAGGGCTGAGGCTCTTCGAGACAGTGTCGAAAGACAACGTGGCATCTTACAGGAGCGCGGTGAGCGCGAGCCGTTTCAAGGTAGTGGAAACACTGCCACACAACGAATTGTATTTGGAAATATTAAACGACATGAAACTTGAAAATAAATCTGATTCAATCCTGTTAGTGGGGGGGGTAAAAAGGAAGTAGCCATCTTGTTGCCGCTCTGTGCCACTTGCAATGAGCGAGAAAGGAGGGCGGCATGACGGAGCGTTGCGATGTGCTCGTTACCTATTGCTGGAACCGAGTGGGTTATACCATATTGCGCAGCCTTGCGAGTCATGGACTCAAGGTTTGGGCAGCCGACACGTCAAAGGTTAATATTTGCAGTCTGTCGCGGTTTTGCGCTGGCAGTTTCACCTATCCTGACCCTTTCACGGAGGAAAAACGTTTCATAGAGACCCTCAAGGCCAAGATTTTCGAGTTGCGGCCAAGGGTCTTGATGCCGACCCACGACGAGAGCGTAGTCATCATGCGTCATCGCGCTGAGTTCCCCAGCGATCTTATCATACCATACGAGAGTGCCGACAAGCTCCTCGCGCTTGCCAACAAGGCGGTGAGCACCGAGATGGCACGCGAGGCAGGCGTTGCCGTGCCAGAGGTGTACGATTCGGTTGATGATGTCAGACGTTATCCTGTGGTGCTGAAAACGGTGATAGGCAATTCGGCAAAAGGTGTGTTCTTTCCCAAGAAAAAGGATGAGTTGTTGAAGTTGATAGAAGCTCACACTGGCGAGAATATGCTCTTGGAGGAATGGATTGGCGGCACTGACTATAGTGTGGATTGTGTGCGATGGGATGGCTTTTGCAAGACATCTGTCTATCATGCCCTCGTCACCAAGACCGATGGAGGCGGCACCACTACGCAGCGTGAGATGGTGGCAATGCCGCAGTTGGAGGCGGAAGCGATGAAACTGCTTGAATCTGTAGATTTCCATGGTGTGTGTGGTCTCGATTTCCGCTATGACCCTGCTACAGGGCGTGTGGCTTACATAGAGACCAATGCTCGATTCACGGGTGGCTTGGCCACTCCTGTTGCTGCTGGCTTCGACATTCCGTGGATTCTCTATTGTCTGGCCACGACCGGACAATATAATAATCCAATTGACATAAAGATAGGCACACGCACCAAGTGGATTCTCGGTGACGTAATCACTCTCGTGGGCAGACTCTTGTCGCTGAGGTGGAGCATCAAAGAGATGTCTCGCGTATTTTCACTGCGAGGATTCGATGGTTTCGACGATTTCCGTCGTGATGACATCAAGGCATTCCTCGGCGAAGCCAGCTATTATTTCTTGAAACTGGTAAAAAACAGGAAACTTAACCCATAGTTGGAGTGACACATAAGCCATATTCCTTTGAAAAAGTGTGGCTCTGGTGCCATTATTCCTTTGAAAAAGTGTATCTTTGCGATAGATAAGCTGCACTCGGCAATTTGAAAGCAAGCTTTCATTGCGCTCGCTTGCATT
>DAIOUH010000197.1:0-3268 GCA_036751585.1 Prevotella sp.
TATCTTTGCGATAGATATACAATAAAAACAATTCTTTTTAGCCTATGGCGGTCTACGACAAGTTTTCAGGGCAAGCATTGCAAGGCTTGCATCGCTTCAGGGCGGTAATGTTCAGTCCCACACTGTAAGGGCTTTCCCATGTACATTATTATATCATGTACATTATTATATATTGTCTTCTCGTAGAGGAGCATATATAAACCTATCCAATACAAAAACTTTTAGAAGATTTATATATGAGAATGAAGGTTTTATTAGCTTCCCTGTTGCTGGCCGCATCGGGGCAAGTGATGGCACAATCTTCCGGACAAATAGGAGGACAAGTCATCGACGAGAACGGAGACCCAGTGATTGGTGCTCAGGTGAAGGTTAAAGGAGCGAAATCAGGCACCGTGACCGATGCCAATGGCCACTTCTCCCTGCCAGAGGCCAAGAAGGGCGACATCATTGTCATCAACTATCTCGGCATGGACTCTCGCACCATGAAGGCGACGCCAGACATGAAGGTGAGCATGCAACAGCAAGACCATCAGCTCGACGAGGTGCTCGTCGTGGCATTCGGTCAGCAAAAGAAGTCGTCGTTCACGGGCTCTGCGGGAGTGGTGAAAAGCGACGTGCTCGACAAGAAGCAGCTCACCAACGTGTTCTCAGGTCTGCAAGGTGAGATTGCCGGCGTGCAGATGACCAACACGAGCGGCTCGCCGACAGCCACGCCTACATTCGCCATACGTGGCTTCGGCTCCATCAACGCCGGCACGTCACCGCTCATCATCGTGGACGGCGCGCCCTACGACGGAGGATGGAACAACCTCAACCCTAACGACGTGGAGAGCATCACCGTGCTCAAGGATGCCGCCTCAAACGCCCTCTACGGCGCGCGAGGTGCCAACGGCGTGATCATGATCACCACGAAGCAAGGGTCACACGAGCGTGCCACCATAACGTTTGACGCCAAGTGGGGCTCCAACAGCCGCGCCACGGTAGACTATGACCGCATCACCGACCCAGCACAATACTACGAGACCTACTACAAGGCCCTGTATAATTATAATGTGCGCGACAAGGGCTTGTCGGCTTACGACGCCCACGTAGCCGCCAACAACACCTTGGGACTCTCCGGCGACAAGGGAGGATTGGGCTACATCACCTACGCCGTGCCAGACGGACAGTATCTCATAGGCACCAACGGCAGAATGAACCCCAACGCCACTCTCGGCAACCGCGTATATTATAACGGGAAGTTTTACACCCTCACGCCAGACAACTGGGTGGACGAGGCGTTCCGCAACGGATTGCGACAGGAATACAACGTCAACATAACCGGAGGCTCCGACAAGTTCGGCTTCTACGCCTCATTTGGCTACCTGAAGAATGAGGGCATTGTGGACTATTCCGACTTCGACCGCTACACGGCACGCGTCAAGGCCGACTACCAAGCCAAGAAATGGCTCAAGATAGGAGCCAACGTCAACTACACCCACACCAACCAGCACGACGTGGCAGAGGGCTCGCAGTCGCTCTTCGACATCTCCACGCGCTTCGCGCCAATCTACCCTGTCTACCTGCGCGACGGCGACGGCAACATCATGCGCGACGAGCATGGCAAGATGTACGACTATGGCTCTGGCGAGAACGGTGGCATGGTACGCCCGTCAAGCCTTGAGCCGGCACGCAACGTGCTGCAGACCAACTCGCTCAACGCCAACAACACCTTCGCCGACGTGATGACGCTCAACGGATACGTAGACATCACGCCGATAGAGGGCCTCAAGCTCACGCTCAACGGCACCGTGACCGACAACGAGTGGAAAAACACGCAAACCACACAGCCATTCTACGGCAACACCGTGACGACAACGCCTGGCGGCGAGGTGGAAAAGTACAACTACCAGACCTACACGCTCAACTTCCAGCAGATAGCCAACTACTCACGCTCGTTTGGCAAGCACAACGCCACGATAATGTTGGGACACGAGAACTACAAGTACAAATACGATTACCTCTGGGGCTCACGCCAGCAGATGTTCTCTTACTTCAAGGCTCAAGAGCTCAACGCCGCTGTCAAGGAAATGCACAACGGCGGTTCCTCAAGCGACTACAACACCGAGGGCTACTTCTCACGCTTGATGTACGACTACGACGGCCGCTACTTCGCACAAGCGTCTTATCGTCGCGACGCCTCCTCTCGCTTCCACCCAGACCATCGCTGGGGCAACTTCTACTCTTTAGGCGGCGCGTGGATCGTCACCAAGGAGCCGTGGTTCAAGCCGTCGTGGATTGACATGCTCAAGCTCAAGGCATCGTGGGGTCAGCAAGGCAACGATGACATAGGCGACTACAGATATACTGACACCTACTATCTGAGCAACTTCAATGGCGAGGTGGCTTTCGTGCAAAACTCCGTGGGCAACCCCAACATCACCTGGGAGACCAACTCCAACTTCAACGTGGGCGTGGAGTTTGAACTGCTCAAGCGTCGCATCACAGGTAGCGTGGAATATTTCCACCGCACCACCACCGACATGCTCTGCTTCGTCAACGTGCCGTTCTCTGGCGGCTACTCAGGCTCTTGGGACAACGTGGGCGACATGGTGAACCAGGGCGTGGAGTTCGACCTCCACTTCAACCCTGTACGCACGAAGAACATCAACTGGATGATAAACCTCAACGCCACACATTATAAGAACAAGGTGACCAAGCTGCACCCCGACAACAAGGGCAACGAACTCGATGGCTATCATGGCTACGTGAGCTCGATTTACTTCATTGGCGAGGGTCTGCCGCTGCACACCTTCCGCCTCAAGAAATACGCTGGCGTGAACGAAGAGGGAGAGTCCACATGGTATGTCAAGGACGCGAAGACCGGCGAGCTCACCACCACCACGTCCAGCACCTCTGCCACCTACTTCAAGTGCGGTTCCGCTGACCCGTCACTCTACGGCGGTTTCAGCTCCACGCTGAGCGCGTTCGGCTTCGACCTCTCCGTCACGTTCAACTACTCGCTCGGCGGCAAGGCGCTCGACTATGGCTACCGCTCGCTCATGGCCAACCCATCATCGGGTGTCACGGGATTCTCGTTCCACAAAGACGTGCTCAAGGCATGGTCGGAGACCAACACGAGCAGCGACATTCCTCGTTTCCAATATGCAGTCAAGGACGCTGACACTGGTGCCAACGACATATCAGACCGCTTCCTCACCAACGCCTCGACGCTCACCCTGCAAAACATCAACATTGGCTACACGCTGCCCAAGCGTCTCGTGGCCAA
>DAIOUH010000198.1:0-3219 GCA_036751585.1 Prevotella sp.
TCTTCTTGTCGTAGCTTGAGAATCCACGGTGTATTGCCCCAAGGCGCTTTATTCCGGCTTGGTTGATGCGTTGCATTGCCCCTATCCAAAGCTCAAGGTCTGGGTTAACAGGGTTCTTCACCAGCACGGCGCCCTTGAAACCTTTAAGGCTGTCGGCAAGTTCTTGCATGGCAAACGGATTGGCAGAGGTGCGGGCACCTACCCACAGAATGTCAATGCCATATTTGCGAGCCAGCTCCACATGCTCTGGCGTGGCCACTTCCGTGGCGGTGAGCATGCCTGTCTCTTTTTTCACTTCTTGCATCCAAGGCAGTGCTTTCTCTCCATTGCCCTCGAAGCCTCCGGGTTTTGTGCGAGGCTTCCACACACCGGCACGAAACATGTGGCAACCCTTTGCTGCCAAGTTGCGAGCCGTGGTCATCACTTGCTCTTCTGTCTCGGCAGAGCATGGACCTGCGATTACTAATGGGCGTTCTCCGCCATTGTCTGACGGCAAGTTGAGGGGTTCAAGTTCCAATTCCATAACTTATGTTTTTTATATTGTTTAATGTCTGGTATTCAGTGTCTTTTGCTTTCTTTTATTCAAGCTCAGCTTTTTTTATTCTTTCGAGTGCTTCTTTCATTTTGTCATCTTTGGCGCAAAGGCTTATGCGGATATAGCGCTTGCCATTGTTGCCGAAGATGAAGCCAGGCGTGATGAATACGCGAGCCTTGTGGAGCACAGCCTCTGTCAGGTCTTCAACGTCAGCGTAGCGGTCTGGTATCTTTCCCCAAAGGAACATACCCACCTGAGTTGGGTCAAACTTGCATCCTAAGGTTTTCATTATGTCCTCGGCAATGACGCGGCGCCGACGATAGTTCTCAATGTTGTTCTCGCGATGCCATTCTGGTGTGTTGGTGTTGAAAGCCTCGGCAGCGGCGAGTTGGATTCCACGGAATGTGCCGTTTTCAATGTTGCTCTGAATCTTGAACATCCATGAGATATAATCCTTGTTGCCCACGATCATTGCCACTCGCCATCCGGGCATGTTGTGGCTTTTCGACATGGAGTTGAACTCTATGCAACAGTCTTTTGCCCCGGGCACCTGCATGATGCTCATTGGGTGCTCGTTGAGGATAAGCGAGTAGGGGTTGTCGTTGACCACGAGAATGTCGTGTTTTTTGGCGAACTCGACGAGTCGCTCAAAGGTCTCGCGGCGAGCGTTGCCACCAGTGGGCATGTTGGGGTAGTTGGTCCACATCACTTTCACGCCAGATAGATCCATCTTCTCCAACTGGTCAAAGTCGGGCTGCCAACCGTTGTCTTCGCGCAAGTCGTAGTTGATGATTTGCGTGCCAAACAACTTGTTTACGGCGGTATAAGTGGGATAGCCTGGGTCAGGTATGAGAACCTTGTCGCCAGGGTTACAGAAAGCCAGCGTCACGTACATTATGCCTTCCTTTGAGCCGATGATGGGTTGCACTTCTGTCTTGGCGTCCAGTTCCACGCCATAGGTGCGCTTGTAGAATCCTGCCATTGCCGCGTGAAGTTCCGGCAGGCCGCTCGTGGGTTGGTATCCATGGGCGTTGGGTTCACGTGCCACGGCGCAAAGCTTGTCGATGGTTTGCTTTGATGGGGGCATGTCGGGGGAGCCGATAGCAAGAGAGATGATGTCCTTGCCCTCGGCATTGAGCTTTGCCACTTCCTTCAGCTTTCTACTGAAGTAATATTCTTGAATGCTGTTTACTCTTGATGCTGGTTTCATATCTTATGCTTCTTTATATTCTCCAAGTATTTTTATTGATTTGACGAGTGGCGTGATGGCGTCAATCGACTGTCGGTAACGTATGAGGTTGGTGAATGTAACGTCAACATAGAACATGTATTCCCATTCGTGTCCAATGACGGGAAGCGACTGTATCTTGGTGAGGTTGATGTCGTAGAAACTGAGAATGGTGAGCACTTTCGACAATGAGCCTTCCGAATGTGGAAGCGTGAAGACCATGCTCGACTTGTTTACGTCGTTGAGTGGCCGCAGGTAGTCGGCCTTGCGTGGGTCCGTGGCAATGAGGAAACGCGTGAAGTTGTGCTTGTTGTCTTCTATGTGGTTGTCGAGTACCTTCAATCCATACATCTTGGCGGCATCGGCGTGGCAAATGGCTGCCCAACCCTTGCAATGGTTGTCGTGTATGTACTTGGCGCTTCCTGCCGTGTCTTCCGCCTCAACCACTTTCAGCTCTTCGTGGGATGAGAGATATTCTCGGCATTGCATGAGTGCCACTGGATGTGAATGAACTTCGTGTATAGTGTTCCAGTCGTCTTCCGGCAAGCAACAGATGCAATGGGTGATGTGCAGTTTGTGCTCGCCGACGATTGTCGTGTCGCTGTCGCGCAGGAGCTCATAGTTGTGGAGCAATGAGCCAGCGATGGTGTTCTCGATGGCCGACATACAGATGATGGTAGGGTCTTGCTTCACGCTGTCGAACACTTGCTCAAAGGTGTCACAGCATATCAACTGTATCTGCTCACCCTTGAAATATTCGTGTGCGGCTATGTCGTGAAACGACCCTAACATGCCTTGTATCGCTATTCTCTTCATCTTGTTTTCTTGTTCTATGTCTGTTTTAATGACTTGTCGTATGTTTTTTTGCGTCTTAACAAAAATCCCGCTCCATTTTACGATGAAGCGGGACTTTGAATGCAAACCTATATGAGGTTTTGTATCTCTTGTCTTAAGTTGAAATTACACGCAACTTCCCGCTTCACAACTGTGTGCAAAGTAGAAAAAGTAATAGGAATATGTTGCGAAAAACTTCATGTGATGTATTATTCTTGTTAAATCATTGGCAAAATTATAGTTTTTATTTAAAACTTGCAAGAAAAATGACAAAAATATTGTTCAAATGACTAAATTTGCATCAAATAAGTTACACGATCATGAGAAGACTCATTATTATATATACGTTTCTTTGCTCATCATTGGTGGCTTCGGCTCAATCGGATGACAGGATTCTCAACAGTGGATCACCGGTGAGATTCGTGCCAGGCAGCGCGATTTTGGCAACAAATCCAGCCACGGGTATGTCGTTTCAATCCACAGGCTCTCCTTTCGCTAAGCCCGCGGCAAACCTTGAACAGCAGGATGAGAGCGGTGATAAGGGCGATTACTCTGCAAATGCCGTTCCGACAAACAAGCAAGAAAAGAAAACAAGAGGAGAGCTCCACGGCAGCGTTGGTCT
>DAIOUH010000199.1:0-3160 GCA_036751585.1 Prevotella sp.
GTTTATTCACCGGCAAAAGCCGAGAAGGAAAAGCAGGGGTATGAGTTTGCGGAGCTCTTTCAGTGAGGCTGATATGTGCGCCTCCACCGTGCGCTGGCTGATGCCGAGCCGAGAGGCTATCTCGCCATTCGACAACCCCTCCTCGCGGCTCATGAGAAAGACCTTTCGCCGCTGCAACGGCATGCGGTCTATCCGTTCGCGCACCTTTTGTATCAGCTCCCTGTATTCCACGTCGCGCTCAAGGTCGGCGCTATCGCCCACCTCGGCGGCACCGGAATCTATCGGCAAGGTGGTGAGCGTGAGGGAATGGCGTATGAAGTTTATCGACTCGTTGTATGCCATCGTGAAGACATACGAACTGATATTATCCACCGACCTCAACCGGTCGCGCTTGATCCACAACTTCATGAACAGGTTTTGCGTCATGTTCTCCGACTCCTCCTCGTCGTGGCACATACCAGTGATAAAACACTTCACCTTGGGGTAAAGCTTCTCGAAAAGGCAATTGAAGACTTCCCTGTCATCATGTGCCAAAGCTCTCGCGAGTATGCTGTCCTCTCTGTCTAATATCATGTCAACCAGGCTAAATTGCGCACAAAAATAAGACATTTACTTGAAAAAGGCAAACGATTGTAAAAAAGAATGCCTACATTTGCAAACTAAAACACTTATTTATAATAATGGAAAGACCTACTCTTACCAACAAGCAGTACGTACTGCCGTTCATTCTCGTCACCACGCTCTTTTTCCTGTGGGGCTTCGCCCGCGCCATTCTCGACGTGCTCAACAAGCACTTCCAAAACGCGCTCGACATCTCCATGTCGCAGTCGGCCCTCATCCAGGTCACTACCTACCTGGGCTATTTCATCATGGCGATACCCGCTGGCTGGTTCATCAACCGCCACGGCTACCGCACGGGCGTCATCTTCGGCCTGATGCTCTTCGGCGTGGGCTCGCTGCTCTTCATCCCTGGCGCCGAGGCTGGTACGTTCTACGCCTACCTTGGCGCGCTGTTCATCATAGGGTGCGGACTGGTGTTTCTTGAGACGTCTGCCAACCCTTACGTCACGGAGCTCGGCAACCCAGCCACCGCCACGAGCCGCCTCAACTTCTCGCAGTCGTTCAACGGTCTCGGCTCACTTTCCGCCACGTTCATCGTGGGGCAATTCCTCTTCACCGGAACCAGCGAGCGCGGCAAGGTGGTGCTGCCCTACGCCATCCTCGGCATCATAGTGCTCATCATAGCCGTGATATTCTCGTGCGTCAGGCTGCCGGAGATAAACCACAAGGTCACCACGGAAGACAACGAGCGAGGCACGCGCATAGTGAAGCTCTTCCGCCACCACCCCATGTTCGTCTTCGGCCTTTTCTCCCTCCTCGCTTACGAGATTGCCGAGATCAGCATCAACAGCTATTTCATCAACTTCGTCACCGCCAAGGGCTGGATGAGCGACAACACCGCCTCCATCGTGCTCACGGCGGCATTGGCGTTTTTCATGCTCGGGCGCTTCGGCGGCAGTTGGATCATGCGCACGGTGAAAGCCGAGACCATGCTCCTCGCCTGCGCCACGGGAAGCGTGATAAGCATCGGCCTCGTGCTCTGCAACTTCGGCAAACTGTCCATGATAGCCTTGGTCTGCAACTACGTGTTCGAGGCGATAATGTTTCCGACCATCTTCTCGCTCTCGCTGCGCGGCTTGGGCAACCTCACCAAGAGCGCCTCGTCGCTGCTGATGATGACGCCCATAGGCGGATGCGGATTCCTGCTGATGAGCCTCATTGCCGAGTCCACGCAGATGATGTCGCTGCCGTTTGTCATACCCTTCCTCTGCTACTTCCTCGTGTTGCTCTTCGCCCTCGAACTCTCACGCAAGGGCAAAGGTCATGACCCAGTGCTGACGCTTTAAGGGCGACACCTCCGCCGACCCGACGAATTTTGCAAAACCGATGTTGCAAAAGGGCGAGACAAGGCCAACGCGAGCCGACATATTACCTTTTTTAATATTCGGCAACATAAAATAACCGTCAATAATATTGGAAAAGGAAATTTATGTGCTAAATTTGCAAGCGGAAGAGAGAAAGAGCTTCTCCCTCCACATAAGGATAAAAAGAAAACAATTATCTTTTAAACATTTAATAAAATGGTTAACTACAAAGATTTGGGTCTCGTCAACACACGCGAGATGTTCAAGCGCGCCGTAACAGGCGGTTACGCTGTACCAGCTTTCAACTTCAACAACCTTGAGCAGCTTCAGGCTATCATCACAGCCAGCGCAACACTCAAGAGCCCTGTCATCCTTCAGGTCTCAAAGGGCGCACGCGCATACGCTAACCCTATCCTGCTCCGCTACATGGCACAGGGTGCCGTTGAGTTCGCCAAGAGCCTCGGCTGCAACCATCCTGAGATCGTGCTTCACCTTGACCACGGTGACACGTTCGAGCTTGTCAAGGACTGCGTAGACCTTGGCTTCTCAAGCGTCATGATCGATGGCTCAAGCAAGCCTTACGAGGAGAACATCGAGCTCACACGCAAGTGCGTGGAGTACGCTCACAAGTACGACGTCACCGTTGAGGCAGAGCTCGGCGTGCTCGCTGGCGTTGAGGACGAGGTGGCAGCTGAGGAAAGCCACTACACAAAGCCTGAGGAGGTAATCGACTTCTCTAAGCGTTCTGGTTGCGACAGCCTCGCTATCTCTATCGGCACAAGCCACGGTGCTTACAAGTTCAAGCCCGAGCAGTGCACACGTGACCCGAAGACTGGCCGTCTGGTTCCTCCTCCATTGGCATTCGACGTGCTGGCAGAGATCGAGAAGAAGCTCCCTGGCTTCCCAATCGTGCTCCACGGCTCTTCTTCAGTTCCACAGAAGTATGTCGACATCATCAACAAGTTCGGCGGCAAGCTCCCCGACGCTGTTGGTATACCAGAGGATCAGCTCCGCAAGGCTTCAAAGAGCGCCGTGTGCAAGATCAACATCGACTCAGACTCTCGTCTGGCTTACACAGCAGGTGTGCGTGAGACTCTTGCTAACCATCCTGAGTACTTCGACCCACGTCAGTATGGCAAGGTGGCTCGCAACTACATGATCGAGATGTACGAGGAGAAGATCAAGGACGTTCTTGGTTCTGATCACAAGCTCGCCAACTGCGACTAATCAACCTT
>DAIOUH010000200.1:0-3136 GCA_036751585.1 Prevotella sp.
CTGGGGATGGAGCGTCGTTGCGAATTGCCAAACGAGAACTTGATAAGCTAACCAAGCCTTGGTACATACTTGAAGGCAACCACGACCAGAACTGGAGTGAGAGCGGATGTATGGACTTCGTGAAGATTTTTGGTTACGAGCGTTTTCAATTTGAGCATAAGGGAATACTTTTTATTGGATTCCCCACGGGGCCGATGATGCGCATGGCTCTCGGTCATGTGGCACCTGAGGACATCACGTTTGCCGTGGACGCATTGGAGAAAAACGGCAAGAATGGCAACCCCGTGTTCATGGTCACGCACATGCCTATGCAGCCTACCGACATAGACAACTGGTATGAGGTGACCGACGCGATTCGTCCTTACCCGATAGTGACCTTTGTCAACGGTCATTACCATCGCAATCTCAATTTCAGCTATGATGGTATGCCTGGTATTGCCAACATTACCAACCTTAGGCAGAAAGGCAACACGGCTGGCCAGTATAATGAGTTTGACGTGCGTACCGACTCGGTCGTGGTATACACTCATCCTGTGGGCAAGCCACGCTATCGCTGGACATCAATACCATTCACGACAAAGCACGATGACGACCAAGCCCATTGGTTCCCACGTCCTTCCTATGCTGTCAACGACGCTTACCCACAAGTGAAGGTGAACTGGGCCGTGAGTCAGCACGCTGGCATATACTCCTCTCCCGTGGTATGGCGAGGCAACGTGTACGCTGCCGACAACGTTGGCCGTGTCGTATGCTACGACGCTCTTGGACATGAACTTTGGCGTTACCAAACCGGAGCGCGCATCATAGGCACCCCTGCCATTGGCAAGGGAGTGCTAGTGGCTGGTTCTGCCGATGGCTTCGTTTATGGCATTGATGCAAAGAGCGGCAAGCTGTTGTGGAAAGTGGAGACTGCGGCACCGTGCGTGAGCGCCGTCACCATAGTGGGCAGCACCGCATATATCGGCGGTGGCGACCATCTCTTCAGGGCCATCGACGTGAAGAGCGGAAAGGTAAAGTGGCAAAGCCCCGACATAAAGGGCTATGTGGAGACAAAGCCTCTCGTGACTCGTGACAAAGTGATTTTTGGTGATTGGGCCACGACGCTCTACTGTCTTGACGCAAAGAACGGTGCACGTTTATGGACGTGGCACCCGAAGAAGACCGACATGCACTATTCACCTGCCGGTGTTTGGCCAGTGGAGGCAAATGGTCGAGTGTTCATTTGCGATCCCGACCGCGCTTCGACAGCCATCGACCTGAATACCGGTAAGCAGATTTGGCGAACATATCAGAGCAAGGTGCGCGAAAGCATCGGATTGTCGAAAGATGGCAAGCGTATTTATATGAAGACCATGAACGACAGCATTGTTTGCTATTCCACGACAGGCGACAAGCCACAAGAGCTTTGGGCTACAAACTGCGGTTTCGGCTACGAGCACGCCAGGGTGATGCTTGTCGAGAAAGGCGGAGTGGTGTTCTCCACAAACAAGGACGGCCTCATAATGGCACTTGACGGAAAGACTGGACGCTTGCTTTGGAAACACAAGTTCGGCAACACGCTTGTAAATACAGTCGTGCCATTGGGCGCAAACAAGTTGGTATTCACCAATGAGGCTGGTATTGTTGGCGAGATAGGGGTGAAACGATGAGTATAACCCGAGAATGAAATCTTGTTATTGACCAAACAACGTAATAAAATAAAGAAACATAGCTAATAAACTTAAGAAAATGAAGAAACTGATAGATTGCTTCATCCCGCGTGGAAATGAAGAGGAGACCAAGAGAAACTTAGAGGCTCTCGAAGCTGAAGAGCTTGTGGGCAATGTCACTGTCGTTGACGGTAACGTCAAGGCTTCCGCGGTCTTGAAGGACATAGCCGAAAAATCAGAGGCACAATATACATTACTCTATTTGAAGGGGCAGTTCATACAGTTGGGCTATCTCGCTCTTGAGCGCCTCGTGCAGGTGGCAGGTATCACCGAGGCTGGCTTGACCTACACCGACCACTACAACATCTCAGCCGATGGCAAGCGCGCTGACGCTCCAACCATCGACTATCAGTTTGGCGCACTGCGTGATGACTTCAATTTCGGTTCTGTGCTCCTCTTCCGTACTGATGCCTTGAAAGAGTCAGCTTCGAGGATGAAAGCAGACTATCAGGCTGCTGGTTTCTATGACTTGCGCCTTAAACTCGCCGAGAAATATGAGATAAGCCACGTCAACGAATACCTGTACTCTGAGGTTGAGCTTGACACGCGCAAGACCGGTGAGAAGCTGTTCGATTATGTGGACCCACGCAATCGCGCGTCACAGATTGAGATGGAGAAGGCGGTGACAGAATACCTTAAAGAGATTGGCGGATACCTAAAGCCTGAGTTCACGCCCGTCGACATCACCGCTGGTGAGTTCCCTGTCGAGATAAGCGTGATGATTCCCGTGCGCAACCGCATACGCACCATTCGCGATGCCGTGAATAGCGCGTTGGCCCAAAAGACGAACTTCAAGTACAACGTCTTTGTCATAGAGAACGGCCCGGAGTGCCATTCTACAGATGGCACAACGGAAGCCGTCGCTGAGATGGCAAAAACCGACGACCGCATTGTCCATGTCGTCACTCCACGCCGTGACCTTGGTGTTGGTGGCAGTTGGAACCTTTGTGCGCATGACCCACGCTGTGGCCGTTTCATCGTGCAGCTCGACTCCGATGACGTGTATCTCGATGAGAACACGCTACAGACCTATTACGATGCCTTCATGAAGCAAAAGACGGCTGCCATAATCGGTTCTTATGTCCTCACGGACATCAACAAGAACATCCTTCCCCCGGGAAAGATAGACCATGCGGAGTGGACACCGGAGAATGGCCGCAACAACGCCTTGCGCATCAATGGCCTGGGTGCGCCACGTGGCATGTACTCACCGGTGCTGCGCGAACTCACCATGCCTAATGTCAACTATGGTGAGGATTACGCCTTCATGCTTGCCGTTAGCCGCCATTATCTCATCGGCCGCATCTACGATCCCGTATATTGCTGCCGCAGATGGGACGACAACTCTGATGGAGACTTGAGCATTGAGAAGGAGAACCGCAACAACACTTACAAGGATCGTATACGCACTTGGGAACTCAAGGCGC
>DAIOUH010000201.1:0-3033 GCA_036751585.1 Prevotella sp.
CAACGATAAGCCTTCATGCCCTCGAAAGCCTCCTGACCATAGTGAAGGCAGGTGGCTGCCATGTGCAGATTGATGTATTCCTCTGAGCAAACCTCAATCTCTCCCCACTTGCCGTCATGGTAGTAGCAGCGAACGTTGTAGTCGGTCTTGCGATAACCGAAAGTCAAATTCCCCCAATCTAAGTCTTTCATAATATAATGATTTAATACGTTTTTCTGATAATATGTTGCAAAATTAACAATAAAAACAATAATGCGATAATATTTGCGCGATAATTTAATCTTTATCCAACAATTTCTTTATCTCGTCATCGGTTTTTGTGAGTTTCTCCTTGCAGAGCTTGATAAGCTGTTGGGCCTTTTTCAGTTCGGTGGACAACTGGTCGATGCCGAGCTCGTTGCTTTCGAGCTTGTCTACGATGGTCTCCAATTGGCGCACGGCTTCTTCATATTTCAGTTCTTGTTTAGCCATATCTCATTGTTTTTGTTTGTTCAGATGTATTGTGGAGGTGAAAGAGCCTTTTTCCACCCTTGTCTCAATTGTGTCGCCTTCTTCCAACTTGGCAGGGTCGTGAATCGCCTTGCCGTTGAGCAAGGTGATGCTGTAGCCTCGTTTCAAGAGTCGTTCGGGGTCGAGCGCCTTGACGCGAAGGGATAATTGCGCGACGCGATTGTTCTCCTTGGTCAGTTTCTTTTCCACTAAGGGCTGGATGTTGTTGCCTATCACCACTATGTCGTGCTCAGCCTGTTGCAATCGCTCCTTGATGGAGCTGGTGATGTCCGTCATCAGGCGCGTGAGCTTGGCCTCCTGCCTTTCCTTGACCAGCGAGAAGAGGATGGGCACACGTCCGGAGATTCTGCCAAGTCGCTCCTTCTCGGTCTCCATGCGTTGTCTCACCCTCGTCGCCACACGCTCGCGCATGGCATCGATATGGCTCCAAAGGCTTGCGAGGTTGTCCACGAGAAAAGCCGCTGCCGCCGTTGGGGTCTTGACCCTGGTGTTGGAAACCATGTCGAGGATGCTCTCGTCGCGGTCGTGGCCAATGCCGGTGATTATGGGCAGGGGGAAGTTTGCCACGTTTTCGGCCAACGCCAAGGTGTCGAAGCCGCTCATGTCTGCCGTGGCGCCGCCGCCTCGGATGATGACCACTACGTCGAAGTCGTCTACATTGTCATATATGTCGTTCAAGGCGTTTATGACGGTCGCCTCAACCTGCTCGCCTTGCATCGTGGCTGGGAAAAGCCTTATGCTGAAGACGAAGCCATATTCGTTGTCGAGCAGCTGGTGGCAGAAGTCACCATATCCCGCCGCGTTCTCGCTCGATATTACCGCCACGCGCTGGGCGAACATCGGTATGGCGAGCTCCTTTTGCAGGTCGAACACTCCTTCATCTTTCAACTGGCGGATGATTTCCAGTCGCTTCCTTGCCATGTCGCCAAGGGTATAGGTCGGGTCGATGTCCTGCACTATCCAAGCGAAGCCGTAAGCCTCGTGGAAACTGGCGGTGACAAGCAGCATGACCTTCATGCCGGCGTGGAGCCCTTGCCCAGTGGCGCGCTCAAACTTTGGTCTCAGCCGCGACCAAGTGGTCTTCCAGCATTTTGCCGACGCCCTTGCCACAGGTGTGGCGGAGAAAATGTCCTTTTGTATGAGTTCCATGTAGCAATGCCCTCTTACCTCGCGCGCCTCCGACAGTTCGGCCTCCACCCAAAAGGCGTGGTCGAAGGCCGTGTCGATGACGTTGCTGACAAGCGAGTTGAGTTCAAAAAGTGTTAGGGCGTGCCTATCCATGGAAAAAATATTTTTTGCAAAAGTAGCTTGAAAAACGCAAAAGCCCAAATAAAAATGTTACTTTTGCAATATGGATAAAGAGAAAGAAAGTAAAAAAGCCACGCTTGCCCTTGGGACCCAGCCCGTGGGCAAACTCTTGCTTCAATATGCCATGCCTGCCATCATAGCCATGGTAGCCTCATCTTTGTACAACATCATTGACCGTGCCTTCATTGGTCAGGTCGTGGGGCCGCTTGCCATATCGGGTCTCGCCATCACCTTCCCATTCATGAACCTTTCGGCGGCTTTTGGCGCGGCAGTGGGCGTGGGCGCTTCAACCGCCATCTCCGTGAAGCTCGGGCAGAAAGACTATCTCACCGCCGAGGAGTTGCTTGGCAACACCGTGACGCTCAACCTCATCATAGGTTTCAGCTTTGCCGTCATCTGCCTGATCTTCCTTGACCCGATACTTTATTTCTTCGGCGCGAGCAAGGCCACCATACCTTACGCGCGCAGCTTCATGCAGGTCATTCTCTGTGGCAACATGATTTCCCACATGTATCTTGGCATGAACGCGGTGCTTCGCGCGGCGAGCAAGCCACGCCAGGCCATGAACGCGACCATCTTCACCGTGATCATGAACGTCTTGCTCGACGTGTTGTTCATCCTCATAATGAAATGGGGAATACGCGGCGCGGCTTTCGCCACGGTCATCTCGCAGTCGTTGGCGCTGGTATATCAAGTGAAGCTTTTCACCAACAAGAATGAGCTGTTGCATCTCAAGAAAGGCATCTATGGGCTCAAGGCGAGACTCGTGAAAAACATCATAGCCATAGGCATATCGCCTTTCTTGATGAATATTTGCGCCTGCATCATCATTATTTTCATCAACAATCAGCTCGTGAAATACGGTGGCGACTTGATGGTTGGCGCCTACGGTATAGCCTCAGCCATCTCCACGGTCTTCGTGATGATAATCATTGGCCTAAACCAAGGCATGCAACCGATAGCAGGTTACAATTATGGCGCACAGAAGCTCGACAGGCTGCTGAAGGTGCTCAAGCTGGCCATGATCACGGCGACCATCATCATGTCAACGGGTTGGCTCATCGCAATCACGTTGCCGAGTCTCCTGGCAAGAATTTTCACCAACGACCCGTCGCTCATCAAGATTGCCGTGACGGCGATAAGGACAAATATGCTCGTGTTTTGCGTGGTGGGATTCCAAATGGTGGTCACCAATTTCTTCCAGTGCATAGGCAA
>DAIOUH010000202.1:0-3030 GCA_036751585.1 Prevotella sp.
CCATAGGCGGTCTTGGCATATTCCTTGTGCAGCACATAATGGACAATGTTGACTACGAGCGTGTGGACAACAAAAACGTGCTCACGCTGCGCAAGACATTGAATATGAAAAACTGACAGGCAGATGAACAATACATACGAAGCACTCGACATGAAGTGCCAGATGATAGTGGATGAGTATGACATGCGGTTGCCTCTCTTCATGCGGTTGCGCGACATTGTGACACGTCGAATAAAAGACGCCCTCAATGGCAACAACGTGGAGCTGACGGCAGTTGAGTCGCGTGTGAAGCGGCGCGACAGTCTTATCGGCAAGCTGCTGCGCAAGGGACAGAAATACCAGTCGCTTGCCGACATAACAGACATTCTCGGAACGCGTGTCATAACATTGTTCGGCGACGACGTTGACCGTGTGGCATCGTATATGGAGAAGTTGTTCGACATCGACTGGAACGAGTCTATCGACAAGCGCAAGACGCATAGCATGGACAGTTTCGGCTACAACTCGTTGCATTACATCTGCCGTTTGCCAGAAAGCCTCTGCGACAGCATAGGGCAAAAAGAGCTCCATGACATTAGGTTCGAGATACAGATGCGTTCCACCCTGCAGCACGTATGGGCTGCCATGGAACATGAAATGGGATATAAGACAGAGATAGAGACTCCTCCCGAATATACGCGCATGCTTGGCCGACTTGCCGGAATGCTTGAGCTTGCCGACGAGGAGTTTTCGCGCATACGCATCAGCGTGGCCAATTACCGCCGCCGTATGCGCGCTCTCATCAAGGCGGGCGAGCTTGACCACGTGCAGCTCGACGGCGACACCTTTAACACGTATATGGCGCAACGGCCGTTTGGCAAACTCCTGAAGCGCATTGCCGCAATCAACCAGGGGGAGATACAAGAAATGTCGTTCGCCCCGTTCTTTAAGCTGCTTAAAGAGGCGGGCATGAACACGCTTCAGGATGTGGAGGACTTCATACACGACAACGAGGACGACGCCTTCAAGTTCGCAATGAGTCAGCTTGCCGATACTGACATAGACATCATTGCCTCCACCGTCGCCTTGCAAGACCTGCTGATTGTGCACACGCTTAAGAATGGCGGCGGCAAGAAGGCACTTGCCCATTTGTATGACGAGCTGAACGGCAAGTCGGTGCACAATGAGCAGCTTGCCGAGATGACTTTCCGGCAGGCTCGCAAGCTCCCGTTCATGAATAAGTAGGAACAATGAGTAAACAAGGAGAGAGACAATGAACAGCCCGTTAAACACCGATTTGCTTGACCGTGCCATAATATTCGCGACAAAGGCGCATCATGGCACCGAGCGTCGTGGAAAGAAATTCCCTTATATAGTGCATCCGCTGGAGGCCATGGCAATCGTGGCGACAATCACCAACGACCAGGAGATGCTCGCGGCAGCCGTGCTCCACGACACGATAGAGGACACGGACGTCACTTACGACGACCTTGAGCGCGAGTTCGGACACCGTGTGGCAGAACTCGTGGCAAGCGAGACTGACGTGAAGAACGGTGCCGACGGAAAAGCGCTCTCATGGCAGGAGCGCAAGCAGCGCGACCTGGAGAACCTGAGCCGCTGCACGCGCGACGAGAAGATAATCGCGATAGGCGACAAGCTGTCGAACATGCGTGCCATCGCGCGCGACTACCGCACAAAGGGCGACGAGGTGTGGAAGATGTTTCGCGTGAAGGAAAAGAGCGTACACGCCTGGAGATACCGCGGGCTCAGAGACGCCCTTTCCGAGTTGAAAGGCACTTTCGCATACGACGAGTTCGACTCGCTTGTGAATGAGGTATTCGGCGCTTAATGACAGATAGCGTATAACATAAACAAACAAGAGGAAAAAAAACATGGAAATAGAAATCAAAGAGACCGGCAGTGGAATCACTGCTCTTTTGAATGGACGCCTTGACACCGCCGCGGCGGCTGAGGCTTCGCCAGTGTTCGACAAGATTGGCGAATATGCCGACCGAGAGATAGTGTTGGACTTCAGCAATTTGGAGTATATAAGCTCGTCGGGACTCAGGCTTCTTATAGGGTTGCGCAAGAGCTGTGCCGCCAAGGGCGGTAAGATCATAATAAAAAAGCTCAACGATTCAATACGCAACGTGTTCACGATGACAGGATTCTACAGTCTGTTTGAAATACAAGACTGACTATGCTGACAATTAACTTATTGAGCTTGCTCGCGACGGCAGCCGTGTTCTTGTTGTGCTATACATACAGGCGGAGGCTGTTTCGCAATTTCGACATTTTCATACGCCGTGTGGCACTGCTTGTGTTCTTGGGCGGATTCGTGGTCTATTTCATTGGCTTCCGCTCTGGGCATGGGGCTGTCGGTACGCAAATGTCGTGGTATGCCTCGGTGTTGCGTCCGCTGCTATCAGCGATGGAGATGTTCGCATTCCACAGCGACCTAATAGAAGTAGGCGAGCCGTGTCATCACAGCGTGGTCTACATGACCGTGTTTTCCGTGATACATTTTGCGGCGGCGTCAGTGTCGTTTGCCGTTGCGATAAACTATCTCGGCGTGCGTTTCCGCTCTGCATGGCGGTGGGGCATGCTGCGTCACCGCAGGACGCTTGCCGGCGACACGCATGTGTTTTTCGGCATCAACGAGGTGTCGCTCGGACTGGCACGCGACATACGCGGCTGTCGCCCGTCTGATGTCATAATCTTCATCAACGCTCCCGAAGACGCCAGCAGCCAGGGAATGCTCGGGTTCGCGAGTCTTTTCAACGTGTTCAGCTTCAGGCGCGAGATAATGGCCGCAATCGACGGCATCCACGGCATCATACGCCATGCACGTGTTCCGGTGCAGCATTTCTCGGACGATAACGTTATTGAGCAATTGGGTCTTGACGGCGTGTTTCAGAAGACAAAGGGTTTTATTCGGCTCTACATTCTCTATGACGACCAATTGCAAAACCTGGCAAAGAACATCAAGCTGCGCAATGACGTGTTCTTCAAAGGCGACAAGGCGCAAAAGGCCTACATATATTGCCGTGC
>DAIOUH010000203.1:0-3027 GCA_036751585.1 Prevotella sp.
CCACCCACGACAAGGGCTACGTGGCGTTCCCAACCGCCAACCACGACTTCCAGCGCCTACGTACAGGGCGCCGCAACGACTTGCAGCAGTTGAAAGTCGCCATGACGTTCTTCCTCACCATGCCCGGCGTGCCATTCATCTACTATGGCGACGAGATTGGCATGAAATATCTCCCTGGACTTCAGCCAAAGGAGGGAAGCCGCAAGCGCGCTGGCACGCGCACACCAATGCAGTGGGCGGCAGGCGAGACGGCTGGCTTCTCGACCTGCAAGCCGGAGAACCTCTATTTCCCCGTGGATACGGAGAACGGCAAAATCACCGTGGCGGCAGAGGACAATGACCCTCGCTCGTTGCTCAACTTCGTGCGCGGCCTCATCAAGTTGCGCCACTCCTCTCCCGCGCTCAACAACGATGGCGCATGGCAACTCGTCAGCAATCCATCCAAGCCATACCCAATGGTTTACACTCGCTCCATGAATGGCGAGACTTATGTGGTCGCGCTCAATCCGTCAAGCGAGAAAGCGGCTGCCGCCATCAACCATCTGGGCAAGGCCGAGAGCGTGTCGCTCACGGGCAAGGCAAAATACAAGAGCGGCAAGGCTACCGACAACGTTGAGCTTTCGCCAGTATCGGCTGCCGTGTTCAAGATAAAGTGACCCAAGCTGCCGCTTAGAACATAAAACATGTTTACGGAGCTGTCACCAAACGGTCAACTCCACAAACGACTTACCATTTCCCTGCAAGGTGACCCTTGTCTTCCGATAGTCGGAGCGAGTAGCCTTGTAGGGATTTTCTATATATGTCTGTGGGGTCACCGCCACGAGCGGATACCAGCTAAACTGCACCTGCACCATGAGCTTGTGGCCAGGCAAGAGCACATGCGCTATGTCGGGCATGGTGAAGCCGACGTTGAAATCCTCATTGGGCACTATCGGCTCAGGCTTTGAGAAAGAGCGGCGGAAGCGCGCCGGCATGACGTCGCCACGCACGAGCATCTCATAACCATCTGGGCGCACGTCTATGAGTTTTACCACGGCCACGAGGTCGTTGGCATCGGTGTTGAGCGTCAGGCTCACCTTAACCGGTCCCATCATCTTGATGGTGTCTTGGCTTGCTGGCCACGAGAACGTGAGCACGTCGTCGCGCTTCGACGAAAATCGTTGGTCGGCTGCCATATAGGCACGGTCACGGCCACGTGTCGCCACATTATTATAATACGGCACGGGATTGTCGGGATTAGACACCACCGTGCCATTGCCGAGATAAAACCTTTTTTGTTGGGAGCCCTTTGGCGGCCAGCAATCCATGGTCAGCCATTGGTCATCCACGTTGCGGTCTTTCATCATCTCCTCGCGCGTCTCGCTCGACGGCAGTATCGTCACTGGCGCGGGTTTGCCGCCCTTGCCTTCAAGATAATGGGCAAAAAACGGGTATTCTATCTCGTTGATGAAATGCCGTGCCGTGCCAGCCCCGAACCATGCGCCATCAAGGTTTTGATAGTTGGCGTTGCCCCAGCCGTGGTGATACCATGGCGCCTCCACAAGATAGAGCGGTGTCTTGGGCGAGTGCTTGGCTATCTGCCTCCAAGTGTTCCACGTGCCGTAGTTGTCTTCCGCGTCGTACAGTCCGCCGACAATCATCACGGCTGGCTTTATCCTGCCAAGTCCGTTGGTTGAGCAGTGGGCTTGCCAATAGCTGTCATAATTGGGATGCGAGATGATGTCGTTCCAGAACGACCCTTCCTCGACCACGGGTTGCAGGATTTCCGCCATAGGGCGATGGTAAAACACGTTGACCGTGGTGTCCACGGGCGCCAACTTCTTTCTCGCCCTCGTCGACGGGTTGCTCCGTGACCTGAAGAAAGAAGAGCCGAAGCCATAGCTGTCCATGAGCATCAACGCCCCATTGTGGTGAATGTCGTCGCCCATGAACCAGTCGTTGACCGGTGCTTGTGGCGACGCGGCCTTGATAGCGGGGTGACCGGAGCGCGCTGCCATGAAAGCGTAGAACCCCGGATAAGAGGTGCCCTTCACCCCCACTCGACCATTGGTGTGGCAGTGGGCGAGCAACCAGTCCACGGTGTCCCACGTGTCGGTCGACTCGTCGGTATCACCTTTTTTCTTATTTATGATGTACGGGCGCGACTGCTCAAATCGCCCCTCGCTGAGGTAAGTGCCCCTCACGTTTTGCCTCACGATGATATAGCCATGATTGAGGTATACGCTGTCGAGCCCGAAACTCTTCTTGCTGAACGTGTCGCTGTTGTAAGGCGCGAGCGAATATGGCGTGCGCATCATGAGCACGGGGGCGGGGGCGTTGCCCTGGGGTTCGTAAATTTCGGTGTAGAGCCTCACCCCGTCGCGCATGGCAATCAAGACATGGCGTTTGGTATACTCGTAGGCTTGGGCGCAAACGGAAAAAGCGCAAAGCAAAAAGACGGAAAGGCAGATTTGTTTTCTCATACAGTGCAAAGATAATGAAAAAAACTGGAAACATGAAATCTTTTCTCCCCTTTTGCTTGCAGGATAATTGGAATTATTGTAAATTTGCAAAGTATCTTAATAACGCCAATGAAACTCTCAAAGGCAAGACTTGTATAATCCAACTAAAACACAAAAACATTATGGCAAAGAAAGGTGAAGTATATAAATGCAAGCACTGCGGTGCTATGGTAGAGATATTGCACGATGGCGCCAACCCCGTGTGCTGCGGCGAGCCCATGACACTCCTCAAAGAGAACACCACCGATGGTGCCAAGGAGAAGCACGTGCCCGTGGTTGAGAAGATTGAAGGAGGCTACCGCGTCAGCGTGGGCAGCGTGTCCCACCCCATGACCCCGGAGCACTACATCGAGTGGATCGAGCTGGTCACTCCCGATGGCGTGCTGCGTCGCTATCTCACGCCCAACGACAAGCCAGTGGCAGAGTTCAAGACCGATGCCACGGAGGTCACGGCACGCGAATATTGCAACCTCCACGGCCTGTGGAAGGCATGACCACGGTTTGAAAGCTGATAAACAAAGGCGCG
>DAIOUH010000204.1:0-2940 GCA_036751585.1 Prevotella sp.
CGCTCATGATGTAGACAATGTTCATTGGCTTGTGCGCCGACTGACCCAACGCCTGTGCGGCATAGCCCAAGGCGATGGCGCCAGTGGTCGCGATTTTCTGAATGTCAAATTTCATTGCAATATTTTTTTATTATACTATGCATTTGCCGACTTTGTCGTCTGATTGACCTATGTGTCATTTGATTGTTCCTTGACAGTGTAAGGTTTGAACGTTTTGGGTTGATAATAGGTTGCGTAAAAAATAATCCCATTCTCTTCTCTTTTCCCAAGAGCGTGAGAATGGGATAAAACGTTTATGTAAATTATGCTAATGGGAAACCGCTGTTTCCCAAGATTTTATTTGCGATTATATTAAAGGTTGTCCTTTTCGATGTCTTTGAAGTAGCGGTATGTGCCCACTTTCAGCTCATCGCTTGCGGCGTCGTCTGCCACGATGATGGCATGAGGATGCTGCTGCAGCGCGCTTATTGTCCAAGCCTGTGTCACAGGGCCTTCCACGGCTGCTTGCAAGGCGCGAGCCTTGGCATGACCGTTTACGAGGATGAGCACCTCGTGAGCGTCCATCACGGTGCCGACACCCACAGTGAGGGCGTGCTTAGGCACCTTGTTCACGTCGTTGTCGAAGAAGCGTGAGTTGGCGATGATAGTGTCCGTGGTAAGGGTCTTCACGCGAGTGCGGCTCTTGAGAGAAGAGAACGGCTCGTTGAAAGCTATGTGTCCGTCGGGGCCGATGCCGCCAATGAAGAGGTCGATGCCTCCTGCCTTGCGGATGCTCTCCTCGTAAGCGGCGCATTCAGCCTCAAGGTCCTTGGCGTTGCCGTTGAGGATGTGGATGTTCTCCTTCGGGCAGTCGATGTTGTCGAAGAGGTTACGGCGCATGAAGCTGTGGTAGCTCTCAGGATGCTCCTCGGGCAATGCTACATACTCGTCCATGTTGAAAGTGATGACATTGCGGAACGACACGCGTCCTTCCTTGCAAGCCTTCGACAATGCCGCGTACATACCAATTGGTGATGAGCCTGTGGGCAAGCCTAACACGAAAGGTTTGTCAGCGGTTGGCTTTGCTGAATTGATGCGCTTGATTACATACTCCGCAGCCCACTTTGAAAGGCTGTCGTAATCATTTTCGATAATGACTCTCATAGCTGTTTATCTAAGTTTAAATTGGTTTTCCCGTTGTTTTACTTTTCAGTGCAAAGGTAATCAAAATATGTGTTCTCGCAAATTATTTTCAGTAATTATATTTGTTTACCGCATTCTTTTTTCAATTTGCCTTTCCCTGAATGCTTTTTTCTTTCAAGTGAACTCCGCTATTTTGCTTGCATGAACATCTTTTTGTATTCGTTCTCGAAGTTAGGAGTGAATACGCCCTTGCCCATGTTGTCTTCTATCTCTTTGGGTGTCCAAAAGCGGCCGCCGTTCAGTTCTTCCTTGCTTGGCTTAACCTCGCCGTCGTATACGCAACGAAAGACGTTGACAAGTTCTCGCTCCCGCTTGCTTTCAAAGACGTAATGGCCCAAAGGCTCAGCTTTGAAGTCGGTGATGCCCAGCTCCTCTCTTACCTCTCTTCGTAGCGCTTGGTCCACGTTCTCCCCAAGGTCGATGTGTCCGCCTACAGCCGTGTCCCACTTGTCGGGTTGTATGTCTTTCCACGCGGGTCGATGCTGGAGGTAGAGCTCCCCCTTGCTGTTGAACACGTGTAGGTGAACCACGGGGTGCAATATCTTGCTGCCGTCGTGGGCGTGTCCGCGGCTTACGGCACCGAGGATGTTCCCGTTCTCATCCACTATCGGAAATTGTTCGTCAGGATTGTCTCTCATGATGTTTTTTATGATGTATCAAAGATGATTTTATAGAACAGGCTTGACGATTTCCCACCTTAATCCTAACGCGTCTAAGATTCGGAAAAACAGGCCAACGCCAGGCTCGATAAGACCATTTTCTATTTTCGAAATATATGCTTTGTTCGTGCCAACTTTAGATGCTAATTCTGATTGGGTGATCTTTTCTTCCTTACGAGCGTTGTGGATAATCTGCCCAACGCAGTAGGATTCTGCTTCCTTGCGGAAAGCCTCACGTTCTGGAGAACCTTCTTGTCCGCAAGTCTCGTTCAGCCAGGCATCTACATCATAGATATCTTTATTTATTTCCTTTAGCTTCATAATATTCCTTTTTTAAACGTAATGCTTTTTCTATTTCATTCTTAGGAGTTTTCTGTGTCTTCTTTTGAAAACCATTAAAAAGGATGACGATATTGCCTTCATCAAAGATGAAAAACACGCGATAGGTATTGCTGTTATATTCTGTACGTAATTCGTATAATCCTTCTTTTATGGGTTTTACAAACTTAGCACTTATCCGATTGTTCATTTTTAGCATATCAAGCACATAGCGGAGCTTTTTCACTTCTTCCGCTTTCAGTGAATTGACAAAATCACTGAAATAATGTTTGTATGCTATAATCTTTCTTTCCATGTCGCAAAGATACGAAAAGTTTCTTTATGTGGCAACAAATGTGAGGAGTTTTTGATTTATTATGTCGTCGTATTGTCAGTTCATCTCAATGTTTCTCGTGCTCCTGCCGTTGGCAAACTTGTTCAGATCCACCCAATTCCAGACGCCAGGCACCCTGCCATGCCTATGGAATTGCCAGATGTCGTAGTGAGGTTCTCCGGGCAATACAGGCTCATGGTCGTAGCTGGCTATCCAGAGAAAGTAGTCGTCAAATTCGGGGCTGAGGTAGTCCTTGTAATAACTCTCGCTGCAATATATAATAGGTGTATGACCATAGTATGCCTTGCAAAGACGGCTGAACGTCCTTACGAGACCTTGAATCTCCTTCTTACCGAGTCCCTTGGTGCCGTCGTCTTCCGCGTCGATCACCGGCAGCAGGTCTTGCTTGTCCTTGTCCACCACTGAGCGGAAGTTCTCAAATTGCAA
>DAIOUH010000205.1:0-2939 GCA_036751585.1 Prevotella sp.
GGCACGTCGGCTATGAGCGCGCGCATCGACTTTTTTGCCTCATCAAGCCGCCCCGTGCCGAGTTGATAAAGGAGGTTGGCTTGCAATGAGACGGTGTCGCCCTGCTTTCTCAATGTCAGTGCCGGCAGCACCATGGCGTTCAATGCCTGCCGCACCTCCTCGTTGGGCATGCCGAGGCAGTAGCCGAACTCGTCGACCGACTTTATCGTGAGATAGCCCGATTGGTAGAGGAACAATTCCGGGCCGCCACCCGTCACGTCGGACGATTCGAGGGTCACGCGGTCAATGCGGCAATTGTCAAAATCGTTGAGGTGAATCTCCATGTCGCCCACGAACTTGAGCAGCATGGATGTAGAGCCGGAAGACGCCCAATAGCTCTTGAGGTCTTTCTGATAGAGCGCATTGACGAGACTGAAGGGGTTGTAAACGTCCACCATGTTCCTACGACTGAAATGGTAGCCATCGTAATAAGCCTTGAGTTTTGCCAATGTCTCGTCGACTGTCCATCCGTTGTCATTCGCCATCCGCTCTATCTCGGGCATGAAATTGTCGAGCAACTCCTGCTTCGTGATGCCGCAAATGGACGCGTATTCAGGCTCAAAACTGATATTGGTCAGGTTGTTGAGCACGGAGAAGAGCGATATTTGCGTGAACTTGGTTATGCCCGTGATGAAGACGAAACGCTCCATCTCGTCATCAGCCTTGAGTATGGCGAACACCTGACGATAGAGGGCGGTGCACGCCTCGTGCTCCGGCGTGTGCCATGAGTGTTGCAAGGGAGAGTCGTACTCATCAATAAGTATTGCCACCTTCAGACCAGTCTGATCGTAGGCTGTCTGAATTATCGTGTCAAACCTATCTGCCAATGATGCATTAGGCAGGGGCGTGATGCCGTATTTTTTCTCTTCTCGCGAGAATGTCATATTGAGATAGGAACGTATGGTGCTTTCCGATGCCCCACCACGGCTCATGTCGAGCCTTATGACCGGACGCGCCACCCAGTCTGTCTCCAAGTCCATTATCTTCAGACCCTCGAACAGCTCTTTCCTGCCCTCCAAATAAGCCTTGAGCGTATCGACAAGCACCGACTTGCCGAACCGACGTGGACGACTCAGATAGACATACTGCATACCACTGTTGACAAGATTCCAAACCATGTCGGTCTTGTCAACATACAGGTATTTCTCTTGCCGTATTTTCGTAAACGACTGTATGCCTACGGGCAACAATCTCCTTGCTGGTGTTGTCATGGCGCGAATTGCTTAAAAACGTTTAGTTGTCGTTTCTCCCGAATATCCTGAGCAGGTATAGGAAGAGGTTGATGAAGTCGAGATAAAGCGTCAAGGCTCCGAGCAACGCCACTTTCTGCGCGCCCTCGTCAATGCCTACCTGCATGGAGAGCATGCGCTTGATTTGCTGACTGTCCCAAGCCGTGAGGCCAACAAACAGCACCACGCCGATATAGCTAAGCACGAGATCAAGCGTGCCGCTCTTGATAAACATGTTGACAACCGTGGCGATGATGAGACCGAAGAGCATCATGAGCAAGAGGTTGCCCATCCTCGACAAGTCGGCCTTGGTGACATAGCCATAGACAGCCGTGGCACCAAAGGTGGCGGCGGTGATGAAGAACACCTTGGCGATGGTCGCCGTGGTAAAAGCCATGAAGATGCACGACATGGTGACACCGTTGAGCGCGGAATAGATGATAAACAACGTGGTGGCGGTGGAGAGCGACAGGCGGTTGATGCGAGCCGTGGTGTAGAACACCAAGCCAAGCTCAGCTATCAAGAGCACCCACATGGCAGCGCTGTTGCCATAGACAAGCTGCACCATCGACGGACTCGTGGCTACGCCCCAAGCGCAAAGGCCGGTGATGACGAGAGCCATGGTCATCCATATATACACCTTGCGCATCAACACTGGAAACGCGGCAGAGCGTGACAAGTCGCGCTCCATATTTGACATGGAGCCTTGCTCCTTGATGATTTTCTCTAAATCTTGAACTTCCATAATTGTGTAATAGTTATAAATAATAATTGGTTGCAAATATAGCCATTTATTTCCAATCCTACAACAAGCATGCCATTTTTAATTTGCGATGCGCTACCATATCAACGTAAAGATTTCTTGCTGAAATTTAACACTTTGTGGCGATGGCATTTAGAGAACGGCAACGGGGTCTTGGCAATATGTCAGACGCCTCTTGGCACCTAATGGCCGCCTCCGCACGGCAATGACGGCGCGAATGAAGCGCAAAGGCAACGCGGTCGCGGCGTGGGGACAACGCGATTGCACCACGATGACGACGCGATTAAGGCGTGAAGGCAACGCGATTACGGCGTAAAGGCGACGAAGGAATACCGATTTTTGCTACCCCAAGAAACAATAAAGCCGCAATTGCTTAACAAACAACGTGTTACGCAATTGCGGCAAGAGAGCCCGCGAATCGGGCAAAGGGGTAAAGATTTTCAATCTGGCGATTCTCAGAGCACCATTTGTAATGGCTTTTCATCGCCTTTAACATTTCAGCGTTTCAAGAAAAAGCGCACGAGGATGAAATTGATGGGCACGCAGATGCAAAACATCGGTATTGGAGCCAACTGCTTGGACATTCCGAGCCAAAGAAACAGGTTCAGCGTGAGCATCTGCAACGTGTAGTTGACCACATGGCTGAAAAGGAAACCCGCGCCACGGCGCGCGTTGGCCTTCACGCGGAAGGTGAAACGGGTGGAGGCGATGAAGTTGAACACGAAGCTCAACACGTAGCCCACCGTCATAGCCACGGTGGACCACAAATGAGAGTCGGCCTTTGACGCGCCCGAGCCTATGAGCTGTATCAGGCCATAGTAGATGGCATATTGCAGCAGCGTGGCTGTGGCTCCGACAATGGCAAAGCGCACCACCTCGCCCAACTTACCCGACATAATGGCTTTCAT
>DAIOUH010000206.1:0-2918 GCA_036751585.1 Prevotella sp.
GAGAAGCGAGCGAAGAAACTCAGTACGGTGCCCACAGGACAGATGGTGTTGCAATAGGTTCTGCCATTTCTCCATGCCAAGACAAACAGCACGATGAAGGTAACGAGGGCGATGAGGAAGGTAGGCAGACTGCGAATCCATACCTCCCGGCTATAGAAAGCATAGCTGTCCATGCGCTCAGCGAGATAAGCCAAGGCGTTGTTGCCCAACAAGTAGATAGGTTGGAAGAGGTTTTGTGCGATGCGACCATAGCTACTATATGGAGCCAGCAAGGCGGCAAGCGAGCCGACACCAGCTACCAAAGCTATGATGAAAACCACGAGCACGCCATATCTCAGCCAACTCTTGGCTGGCGAATAACTGAAGCGACGGCGTTTGCGCTTTTTGTTCCTCAGTCCGCTGAACCACGAGATGACATCCTGCATCACGCCCAGCGGACAGATGATGGAGCAGTAGATGCGTCCGAGCACGAGGGTAAGCACCACGAGTGCCACCACGACACCGACATTCAAAGCTAAGATTGCCGGCAAGAATTGTATCTTGGCCATCCAACCGAGCCACGCGTGCAGCGTTCCCGTAAAGTCGAGAAACAGCAGCGTTATCAAACAGAAGAACACCGTCGCCAATGTCACTCTAATCTTTCTCAATCTATTCATAATGCTCTGTATAAGTTAATATTTCAAATTATTCATCTGTGAAGACCACACAGAATCTATATCAAAACTTCAGCTTAAAGCCACCCATGGCGGTAAAGCCAGGCATCTCGTAGCCGTTGTTTATCATGTAACGGGCATCGGTCAAGTTGTCGAGGTTGACAAAGAGGTCTATGAAGCGTGCTGGCTTGTAGACAAGACGCAGGTTGAGCACCGCATAGTTCTGATGCTCCACGTCATCGGCGACATACAAGCCGCCAACGCCTTTCAGTTCGGCATCGACCGTGAACTGAGGCAACACCTCGTAACCCACACCTATATAATACTGGTTCTTCGGCGCGCCTGTCAGTCCGTTGAGCGACGTGTGCATATAACTGTAAGAGGCACGCAGGGAGAGCGCGTCTATTGGATTGCTCGACACGCTTAGCTCCACGCCCTTGTTGCGGAAACTGCCAGTGTTGACATTCTTACCGCTCACGGTCTGTATGATGTTGCTGCCCTCGGCGAAATACCCCGTAAAGCTCACATTAAGATAACGTGAGAATCCATGATTTATTGTTACCTCATAGTTTATCATGCTTTCTGGGTCGAGATCTGGGTTGTGGGGTGGATAGAGATAAAGCTCGCGGAACGATGGGTTGCGATAGCCTTTTGCCACGGAAGCCTTCAATGTCCAGCTGTTGGAAGGGCACACGGCAAAACCCACCTGCGGCAGCCAGTGGGTGCCGAACTTATCGCTGTTGGCCATGCGCAAGCCACCGTTCAAGGTGAGCAGTCCGGCAAAAAGCTGTTGCTGAAGTGTGACGTAGGGTGAATACTCGGTTATGCTCTTGCGCTCAAGTGTGCCGTTGCCCGACGTGCTGCCGCCCGACATTGGAATCTTTCCCGTATAGGTGTTGAAGTCGAAGCCCAATGTCGCCGTAGCCATACGCCAAGGACTGAGATTCTGGTATGCTAATACCCCGAAGCGATCGTCGAGGCTGTGGAAATGTTTAGGGTCGTCGATGTAGTGGTTGCCATAGCTATAATACACGCGCACAGCCCCATCCGTGGAACCGTAGTGATTGGTCATGACAAGCGATGTCTCTCCGCGCGTCACGTTTTGATGGATGACGTAGTCGGCGTTTCTCAGCCGAGCATATATCGGGTCGTTGCCACGGAAATTCATCAACGAATAGTCGGCTGAAAGTGCCCAGTTGCTTGTGATGTCGTAGCCGACCTTGGCGTAAAGGCTCGACTGCTTGAAGTTGAAATTATCTTCCGTGCCGTCCGTGCGGTCGTAACCGAGGCTCACAAGCGAAGAGAAGCGTCCGTGGCGCACCATGTTGGAGAGCGTTGTCTGCCACGTGTTGTAACTGCCATATTGCGAGGTGAGCGCGGTGTGGACACCATTTTGCTTCGGCCGTTTGCTGATGACGTTTATCACGCCTCCCATGGCGTTTGAGCCATAGAGCACCGAGCCTGGACCACGCAGCACCTCCACATGGTCCACATAATCAGTCTCGTAGAAGTCGGCAACAGGATGCGAGAACAATCCAGCAAACTGAGGTTGTCCGTCTACCATCATCAGCACTCCGCTCGTGGGTGAGCCCCCGACTCCACGTATCTTTATTCCACCGCTTCCGCCGTTGCTCACGCCAAAGCCGAAGATGCCACGCTGCGAAACAAACAGGCTTGGCACCTCACCCGACAGGGCGGCCAGCAGTTGTGTCTTTCCAGTAGCTTCAAGTTGCCGACTGTTGACCACCGACACGGTGTAAGGCAGCAGATTGCGCGAAATGGCATGGTTGGAGCCTGTCACGACAACCTCGTTGATGCCGTGCACGAGAGTGGTATCTACCACGCTCGCCTTTGCATGGAATGCAAGCAGCAATGATAGCAATAAGGACACTTTCAATCGTTTGTTCATCGTCTTTCCTGAGTTTATGACATTTATCATATAGAATGCAAAATTACGCAAAACACGGAAATAGCACGTTACACATATAACGGAAAGACTTACCTTATTTACAGAAACCCCATAAGTCTTATTTCAACAGCTTTTGTATATATGGATAATTCATATAATGTTAAGTCAAAGAAAATATAATCTTTCCTATCATGTGTACATCCTATCATATATTTTCGTACATTTGTCACGTATTTGGCAAGTTGCCATTCATCTCACGCTCTGAGATATGAGAAAAACAGTATTATTCGTTTTATTAATCATGTGTATGATGATGGAAGCAAAGATACGTAAGCCTGCCGTGGCAGGACAGTTTT
>DAIOUH010000207.1:0-2916 GCA_036751585.1 Prevotella sp.
ACATGAACCACCTGAATTGGAGTGGCATAAACGCCACGTCCGCCGGGCTCTATGGTGAGTTGGGGTATCAAATAAACGACAATTGGTCAGCTTTCGTGTATGGTCAAAAATCGTTGGCCAACACGGGCGTTGCCGGTTGTGGCTACCCTTATTATGGGTATTGTGGTTACGGCTACAATGGTTTCGGTTATCCTGGCTACAATCCTTACGCGGATCGCTTGGGAGCGGCAATAAGGTGGACGCCAAACAAGAATTTCTCACTCCAATTGTCAGTGGAGAAAGACTGGATGCCTAAGCCACGCAACGACTATTATCGCAAGTACGATTATCAACGATATTAATTCAAGTTCGCCATGGTTATGCCGTGGCGAACTCGTTGTTGTTATAAAACTCCTCGCCAAGTTTGAAGCCTTCCTCATAAAGGCGCTCAAGTTTGGCGATGTCTTTTTCTATCCGGTGCACCTCCATGGGTCGCTTAGGACGAATGACGGTTATCTGTCCCTCGCGTTCAAGGTCTTCCACCATTTGCAGTTGCTCGTTGTAAGCCTCGATGCGATGGCTGAGAACGACGCGAAGGCGAGGGTAGTGACGGTAGATGAACATGGGCTGCTTGCGGTCGCGTCCCGCCTCACGGTAGCCATAGTTCCGGGTCGTAATCACGATGTTATGCTTGTGGCCAGTGGCTTGTGCCCGCCTCACGGGTATGGAATCCACTATGCCCCCATCGAGCATGGGTTGACCGTCGATCCACGTGATTTTGCTCACATAGGGTAGGGAGCTTGAAGCTCTCGCCAAGTCACACGCGCGCTGGCGGTCATGCGTCTCCGTGAGGTATTCGCTGCGTCCTGTCAGGCAGTTTGTAGTGACCATTTCGAAACTGGCTGAGTGCTTGAAAAACTCATCGTAGTCGAAGGGTATCAGCTCGTTTGGGAAACGGTCGTAGAGAAGTTTCTGGTCGAATATGCATCCTTGCGTCACGAGATGCCGCAAGCCAATGTAGTCGTACTTGGCAAGGAAGTCGATATTTGATATGCGCGCGCGTCGAGGCTGGCGTGATACATAGCTCATGCCATTGCAGGCTCCTGCAGAGACTGCCACGATATAGTCGAAGTAGAGTCCGTGTTTCATGAAGGCATCGAGCACGCCACTGGTGAATACGCCACGCATACCTCCGCCTTCAAGTACCAAACCCATGGAGTGAGGGTCAATAAGCATATAAAAAGTGTTATTTTGTATGCAAAGTTAAGACATTTCTATCAAACTTTTGTAATTTTGCTTTATAAAGAACTCAAAAACATTCGTATTATGTTCAGCAAAGAGACTTACGTAAATCGTCGGGCAGAGCTGAAGAAGCTCGTAGGGGATGGTGTCATCTTGCTTTTCGGCAACAATGGCGCTCCCGCCAACTTCCCAAACAACACTTATTACCCATTCCGTCAGGACTCGTCGTTCCTTTATTATTTCGGACAGCAACGCGACGGTCTGGTTGGCGTGATTGATGTAGACAACGATATAGAGACTCTCGTGGGCGATGACATCAGCATTGACGACATCGTTTGGTATGGTTCCGTGGACAGCGTACACGACATGGCAGAGCAAGTGGGCGTGCACAACACTGCTCCAATGAAATCGCTGAAGACCATCTGCAACGATGCCATGCGTCTACATCGCAAGATACACTTCCTGCCTCCATATCGCGCCGACATCAAGATTCAAATTTTCGACCTGCTTGGCATTCACCCCAATCAGCAGAAGGAAAGCGCGTCGATGCCTCTCATCAAGGCTGTCGTGAAGATGCGCTCATCCAAGACGCAAGAGGAAATCGACGAGCTGGAGAGAGCCGCTGTCATAGGCTACAAGATGCACACCACGGCCATGAAGATGTGTCGCCCAGGAGTGGTTGAGAAGGAAATATCTGGCGTGCTGGACGGCATAGCCAACAGCATGGGCTCTATGGTGAGCTTCCCGACCATCCTGTCGCAGCATGGCGAGATACAGCATGGCGCGCCGTCACAAAACAAGTTGCAGGCTGGCAAATTGATGCTTTGCGACGCTGGTGCCGAGACCATGAATCACTATTGTTCCGACAATACCCGCACCACACCAGTAAGCGGACACTTCGACCAAAGGCAACTTGAGATTTACTCTATCGTTGAGGCCGCCCACGACTACGCCCTCTCTGTGGCAAAGCCTGGCGTGAAGTGGTGGGACGTTCACTTTGGCGTATGCCGCCTCATCACGGACAAGCTCAAGGAGATTGGCTTGATGAAGGGCGACACCGAAGAGGCTGTAGCGGCAGGTGCTCATGCCATGTTCATGGTTCACGGATTGGGCCACATGATGGGCATGGACGTTCACGATATGGAGTCGCTCGACCAAATCAATGTTGGCTTTGATGATGAGGTGCGTCCTAACCTTGAGCAGTTTGGTACCAACTGCCTGCGCATGGGTCGCCGCTTGCAGGAAGGATTCGTCGTAACCGATGAACCCGGCATCTACTTCATCCCAGCCCTTATCGACGACTGGAAGGCTTCTGGCCATTGCAAGGAGTTTATCAACTTCGACAAACTCGAGACCTACAAGGATTTCGGTGGCATTCGTATCGAGGACGACTTGCTCATCACAAAGGACGGTTGCAGGTTCATTGGCAAGAACCGCATTCCTTATCATCCAAAGGATGTGGAGGAGTTCCTGGCAGCAAGCAGGGAGTAAAAGCGACGCGATAGTCCACAGGCTTCTTGAAGATTAATCTTTACCCACGTTGGGCAGACACAAAAATAAAGCCTGCCACGGTTCTGTCCGTGGCAGGCTTTTCTATCTCGTTACAAATCAGTCATTTAGGCTTGACGCTGAAAAGGCACCGCGATTCAAGCGTAAAGCCGACGCGATTCAAACGTAAAGGCGACGCGATTCAAG
>DAIOUH010000208.1:0-2857 GCA_036751585.1 Prevotella sp.
GGTCGACAGATGCTGCTGTGGAATGGCGGTTGCCACGTGCACGAGAAGTTCTCCGTAGGTGCCATACTTGCCTTGAAGAAGAAATATCCCGAGGCCATCGTCATGGCTCACCTTGAGTGCAAGGCTCCCGTGCTCGCCTTGGCAGACGTGAAAGGCTCCACGGCAAGCATGCTGACCTATGCCAAGGCCCACCCCGAGCAGAAGCAGTTTATCGTGGCTACCGAGGCCGGCATACTGTTCGAGCTGAGCAAGCAATGCCCCAACCAAGAGTTCATACCCGTTCCGCCAGAGGTGACGGAGGGCGAGAACGGCATAGGCACCACGCAAGCCGAGGGCGGCATACCAGCCTCTTGCGCTTGCAACGAGTGCGAGTTCATGAAGCTCAACACGCTGGACAAGATCATCGCCTGCCTGGAGACGCTCCAGCCGCAAGTGACCATCCCCGAGGACGTGGCACGCGAGGCGGTAAAGCCCATAGAGAAGATGCTTAGCCTCTCATAACATTCTTTTATTAACCAGAAAACAAAATTCATCAACATGAACTACAAGCAAACAGAAAAAGAACTCACCGACCGCCTCATCGACCTTGCCTTTGCCGAGGACATAGGCGATGGCGACCACACCACCCTATGCTGCATCCCTACCGATGCCATGGGCGAGAGCGAGCTTATGATAAAAGAGGAAGGCATCTTCGCTGGCGAGCGCGCCGCAAAGGAAGTGTTCCATCGCTTTGACCCCGAATTGAAGGTCACCATGCACATGCACGATGGCGACCACGTGCGCCCGGGCGACATCGTGCTCTCAGTGAGCGGCCGTGAGCAGAGCCTCCTCACCACCGAGCGCCTCATGCTTAACATCTGCCAGCGCATGAGCGGCATAGCAACCATGGCACACCGCTATCAGCAGGCCCTCATCGACGCCGGCACCAAGACACGCGTGCTCGACACCCGCAAGACGACACCAGGCATGCGCATGCTGGAGAAAGAGGCAGTGCGCATAGGTGGCGGAATGAACCACCGCATCGGCCTCTTCGACATGATCCTGCTCAAGGACAACCACATCGACTTCTGCGGAGGCGTGCACAACGCCATAACACGCGCGCGCCAATATTGCAAGGACAAGGGTCTCGACCTGAAGATTGAGTGCGAGGTGCGCGACTTCACCGAGCTTAATGAGGCCATCAAAGACCTGCCCGACCGCATCATGTTCGACAACTTCACCCCTGCCGACACCGTGAAGGCCGTGGAGCTCGTCCACGCCGCCAAAAACGCCGATGGCACGCCTGCCCACATAGAGACGGAGTCGTCGGGCGGCATCACCTTCGACACCATGATTCCATACGCCAAGGCCGGAGTGGACTTCATATCCTTTGGCGCGCTCACGCACAGTGTCAAGGCGCTCGACATGAGTCTCAAGGCAAAAGGCTCGTCGAAGCTCACCGTCTGAGCCTGCCACTCACGAAATTGAAATGAATTAAAACAGGAAATGAGACTAAATTATCAGATGAGGTCAATGCTTGCCTTGGCTATCTGCGTGCTGGTATCAGCCTGCGGAAGCAAGGAAGGCAAGAAAAGCGTAAAGAAGGAAGAAAAGCCCGTGGCTGTGGCTGTGGACACCGCGCTGCAGTCGCGCCTCAAGGCCTTCTGCTCACAACCGCGAGTCAAGGGCAAGTTCGGGCTCTACGTCTACGACCTCACCGCCGACAAACCTGTCACCGCCGAAAACATCGACCACGCGCAGCCAGTGGCCTCGTGCACGAAGTTGCTCGCCAGCGTGGCAGCGCTCAACAAGCTCGGCGCCAACTATTCATACCGCACCACGCTTTACACCCGTGGCAAGATGGACAAGGACACGTTGCGTGGCGACGTCATGCTCATGGCAGGTCTTGACCCGTTGCTCAACGCGCAAGACATGTCAACGTTCGCGCGCCATCTGCGCCGGATGGGCGTGAAGTATGTCGATGGCAAGTGTTTCCTGAACCTCAAGTTGAAGGAGAAGGTGAAAGCCGAGCAGCACTGGTACCCTTGGGATCTTTCGTTCTCCAATTATGGCATACTGTTCAAGGGGCCAGACGTGGTGGAGAAAGCCCTAAAGACCGCTCTCACCACAACTGGCATAAAGGTGAAAGACGGTTTTGAGCAAAGCGTGCCAATGAGAGACAACGCCAACAAATGGAGAGGGCGCTTCAGGCTGACCCGCCCTGTCAGCGCTGTCACGAAACTGATGTGGAAAAACTCCAGCAACACCAAGGCCACAAGCCTCCTCTACACGCTTGGCAACGCCGTGAAGCCCAACAACAACGGTTCTGCCGATGCCCTGGCCTCAGCCGGAGTGGGCTATATACGAGCGTTCATGCGCGACTCGCTGCACCTCACCGACACGGCGCTGGTCATCCACGACGGTTGCGGCCTGTGCACCCACAACCACCTGTCGCCAAAGGCCCTTGTCGCTGTGCTGCACTTTGGCTATCACCACAAGTCAATCTACAAGCAGCTCATGCGCAACCTCTCCATCTCGGGCGTTGACGGCACTTTGCACAGGTTGCTTTATGACCCAAGGCTGAAGGGACTGATACACGGCAAGACAGGCACGCTGTCGCATCCTTACGGCATATCGTCGCTTGCCGGCTATTGCAAGGGAGCCGACGGCCACGACCTGTGCTTCGCCTTCCTCAACTCGGAGATGTCGGTCCTCGATGCCCACGTGCTGCAGCGCAAGCTCTGCCTCCTGCTTGTGGGTGACAACAAGACACGAAAAAACAAATAACATGAATAGAGCGGAAAGAGACAAACTTCTCTTTCCGCTCTTTGTTATTTGCTTTGCTAATTGACTAACCAGCAGTTAGCAATAAATCATT
>DAIOUH010000209.1:0-2848 GCA_036751585.1 Prevotella sp.
CCACCTTATAGAAAGTGCCCGTCTTTCCCAATAGCTTTAGTCGGTTGCTTGCCACTACATCGCTGACGTGCTGTGATAGCGTGTTTGGGTTCTCGTAAACAAAGCCATAAATGGACGTTACGACAACCTGTGGTGCGCGGTTCCATGCCTCCAATTGCTCTTTATTGACCAAGACAAGCGATGACTTTAGCACCCATGCAGGGTATTCATCAGGCGTCTCAATCTTCATCCACGTTCCGCTTTCAAGTACTTTAGCGGGCATTCCAAGCAAGGCTTGCGACTCCATGCCAGCGTCATAATCGCCCGTTGAGCGAAGGTTGCAACAAGACACGTTGATGATTGCCCATTTTGTGGTGTCGCCTTCTGCCATGGACCGTGCCACGACACTGCCCAACGACACTGCGAGCATAAGTATTAAAAGTATTCTCTTTTTCATATCACTGTGTTTTATATTCCGTTGAGTTATGGTCACTCCCTGTAAAGGTAGCCAAATATGGTGTTCATCCATGGGATGTTAATCCTGAACCATCTGTATTTCCCGACAGGCTTGCCGCCAAACGACAGTATGAATTCGCGGAAAGGATTCTTGTGGAAAGGCAACCCGACGTCAAGAAAGTTGATGTGGGCATAGTTGTGCTTCCATGACCATGTTATGGCTTCCCAAACGGTCATGAGATTGGGGTGGAGTAGGGCATAACGCTTACGCTTGGAGGCAAGGTACCAAAGATAGGAGTTGCCATCGCTGAAGACGCATACGCAGCCACCAATGACCTTGCCCTTGTATAATGTTATGAATATCCTGCCGTTGTCGCTATCGTATAGTTGGCGTATGTGGTTTTCCTCAGGTATAATCCTGCGAAGTTTCAAGCGATAGAAGCCGTGCATGAGCTTATAGAAGCTGTGCACTTCTTCATCGGTCTTAGCCTCGCGAGTCTCCACACCCGCATCGTAACTCTTTCTTATGCGCTCTTTCATCTTTTCAGAGAGTCGCTCAACGGGTGGAACGGAGTGTAGTGAATTGTGCACTTCTTGCCAATTCACAGGAAAGTAGCTCTCTCTTCTGAAATATTTGTAACCAAACATCTTCATGGAGAGGTCGCTGAACTCAATGTAGAGGCATAGCCGTCTACGCAACTTGAGGGTAATCTCGTGGAGCATTAGGCTGAACAGCAACTCCTTGTCAGTTTCGTCGTCGTATTCGCCCTCTCCATATATTCGTCCTTGAGAGTATAGAAATGGCGGCAACCATGTCTTGCGATGACGAATATAAGCGAGCATATGAGCCGCAATCTCGCCATTCTCCTTGAAAGCAACAGCCATGTAAGGTCGCTGCCCAGGAGATTTCTCCACGATATGAAATAGTTCCGTGGAGTGGAAGAAATTGTCACAATGCATTTGTGGCAATTTGCTTCCCTTGGTGTAGATTCTTATCTTATACTCGCTCATCCTTCCGCTGTTATTCCTTGTATAAAAGGTATTTACGCCTTTGATTCTTGAATTTTTCAACGTCGCCTTGCCACATCCTGCTGATTTCTGTCGCGCTCCGGCCTTGTTCAATCATCTTGCGAACGTAGTCTACCCCAATGAGTTTTTCAAAGAAAGGTGTGAAAAAATTATCACCCATATTCACGGCATTGTATGCCTCAATCAGATAGCTAAGGTCAATCTTTCGTGCCCAAATATCTGAATCTGCCATTTGGCTAAGGTCTTTTCCGTAACAAGTCTTACCCATCTGTGGTGGGTTCTTGGCACCAGGGCGGCTTTCTGGCGTAAAGCGGAAATCATAGACCTTCATGTCAGGGTGACCGAATATTTGGAACGGCTTGTCAGTGCCACGACCCAAACTCACTGGAGTCGCCTCGAAATAACACAATGACGGGTAAAGGTATACCGACTTCATGTTTGGCAGGTTGGGCGATGGCGCCACGGGCAGGTCGTATCTTGTTTGGTGGGTGTAGTTCTTGCAAGGAATGACAGTCAGTTTGCACGTCTTACCTGACTTCAACCAATGCTCTCCGTTGATCATCCTCGCCAGTTCGCCGAGGGTCATGCCATGCACGACTGGAATGGGGAGCGCCCCTACTCCGGAAGCGTATTTCATGTCCAATATTGGACCATCCACATAGAAGCCGTTTGGGTTGGGACGATCGAAAATAATCATGCGCTTGCCATATTCAGCGCAACGATCCATCAACCGCATCATGGTAATATAATATGTATAGAACCGAAGACCCACGTCTTGAATGTCAGTGACAAGAATGTCGAACTTGGCCATTTCATTCTTGTCAGGGGCGTCTTTTGGCGCGCCATACAGCGAAAAGACAGGAATGCCCGTTTTGCTGTCAACCGTCGAGCTGACTTTTTCTCCGGCATCTGCCTTGCCTCGAAAACCGTGCTCGGGAGAGAATATCTCTACAACGTTAACATGATGTTCCAGCAATACGTCCAATGTCAGCTTATTGCCGACAACGCCGGACTGGTTGGAAAACAGAGCCACACGCTTACCCTTGAGCAACTTGAGGTAAGCGTCGGTTTGTTCCGCACCAGTAACAACGGCAGAACTCGCGCTACTAATGAAAAAAGGAAATATAAGGGCGAAGACTGTTAAAATCAAGATATATTTCTTGTTTTTCATTTCAGGCATTATATTATTTGTCTTTTAATCAGTTGCAAATATAAGTATATTTAACTATAAAACATTAAAAGACAGTTATAAAAAGTATTAAATGGCAAGTGTGCAAGCTGATTATTTGTTTACAGCCTTTGGCGTCCAATTGTTCAGGAAGCGCAAAACCTTATCTTTGTTGTAGCCTTGACCTTCCTCAAGAAAACTGGAGTCTTGAATATG
>DAIOUH010000210.1:0-2834 GCA_036751585.1 Prevotella sp.
TGGCGCGACCGCACGTCGCTCTCGCTCTTCGACATCAAGACGGGCGTGGAACAGCCATTGACCTTTGGCTTCCACGACGTGTCGCTGCTCGACATCAGCCCCGACAGCAAGTATGTGCTTTTCTCCACCTCGCGCCGCAGGCTCACCGAGCGTCCCACGACGCTCTTCTCATATTGGCGCTTGGACTTGACCACGCTTAAGGCCGAGTGCCTCGTGAAAGACGACGGGTTCGTGGCGAGCGCCAAGTTCTCGCCCGATGGCAAGCAGATTGTCGTGATGGGCTCGCCTGAGTGCCTCGGCGGAGTGGGCAAGAACGTGCCCGAGGGTCGCATTCCCAATATGTACGACTATCAGCTCTACACCGTGGACATAGCCTCTGGCAAGGTGAAGGCTCTGACCAAGGAGTTCAACCCATGCGTGAACACCTACGAATGGTCCAATGCCGACGGCGACATTTGGTTCACCGCCTACGATGGCGACTATTGCCACCTTTACAAATGTGACCCTGCCAGTGGCTCCATAACTCAAGTGAAAGAGCCCGAGGACATGGTCAACCAGATAGCCGTGGCTGACCATTCTGGCAAACTGTTGTGGCAGGGCCAGGGCGCGAGCAACAGCGACCGACTCTATTGCCTCGACACCGCCACGGGCAAGTCGACGCTCTTGGAAGACCTCAACAAGGACAACCTGAAAGACGTGGTGCTCGGTCGTTGTGAGCCGTGGTCGTTTGTCAGCAGCCGTGGCGACACCATCTCTTGCCGCTATTACCTGCCGCCGCGCTTCGACAGCTCGAAACGCTATCCCGTCATCGTCAACTATTATGGCGGCTGCTCGCCCACGAGTCGCGACTTCGAGTCGCGCTATCCGCACCATGTCTATGCCGCCGCCGGCTATGTGGTGTTGGTGGTCAACCCAAGTGGTGCCGTGGGCTTCGGTCAGGAGTTCGCGTCGCGCCATGTCAACACGGCGGGCAAGGGCGTGGCAGAGGACATCATCGAGGCCACTCAGACGTTCTGCCGCGACCACGCCTTCACCGACAGCACCAAGGTGGGATGCATAGGCGCGAGCTACGGCGGCTTCATGACGCAGTATCTCCAGACGAAGACCAACATCTTCGCCTGTGCCATTTCCCATGCCGGCATCAGCGACCACACGAGCTATTGGGGCGAGGGCTATTGGGGCTACAGCTATAGCGAGGTGTCGATGGCCAACAGCTATCCTTGGACGCGCAAGGATCTCTATGTGGACCAAAGTCCACTGTTCAACGTGGAGAAGATTCACACGCCGCTGCTCTTCCTGCATGGCAACGCCGACCACAACGTGCCCATAGGCGAGAGCATACAGATGTTCACGGCGCTCAAGCTCCTTGGCAGGCCAACGGCCTTCGTGGTGGTGGACGGACAAGACCACCATATCTTCGACTATGGCAAGCGAATAAAGTGGCACAACACCATCATGGCTTGGTTTCAGCGATACCTCAAGGGCGATGACTCTTGGTGGAAGGCCATATACAAGCCCGTGATGCAATAAACCATTTCATATATCATTATGAAGATTTCATCATGAAGAGAAACATTATCCTGTCGGCGTTGGCGATATTGGCCATTTGTCTTGTTGTCCTCAACTTCAACGGCTACGTGCTCTTGGCGCTTGTGGTGTTTATACCCATCTTCCTCTTTCGCAAGCATCTCCACAAGGATGCCGTGCCGGCATCGCGGCTCCTTACCTTGGATGAGGCGCGTGCCGAGTATGGCGAGCCAGACGACTGCGTGGTGGTGGATGCCACTCGCGCCAACGAGGTGGCTGGCTGCATACTCGTGTACAAGGCCAAGCGGCTGCTGCTCGTGGCTGGCGAGCCCTTGGCAATGGCCGACGTGGTAGACGTGGCTACGGTGAACACCGCCACGCCCTACACACTTGGGCAATATCAGCTCGTGATAACCACGCGCAAGCCCGGACGCGAATACGTGAGGGTGGATGCTGGTCTCGACTCCGCTTGGGCGAGGGAGGTCGCCACGCAGGTCATCGACGTGTTGAGGGGATAGCCATGGCACAGAGAAAGACTTACAGATGCGCCAAGTGCGGCTATGAGTGCTACGACTATGAGGGCACGGGCTTCATGCGCCAGCGCATTGTCAGCATGAGTTGTCCCGATTGCCACACCGTGCAGCCGCTCGTGGTGGGCGGAATCATAGGCAACAACGCGCCGTCGTTTAATGGCCTTGCCGGAAGGCTTTGTCTCAACTGTGGCAGCCGTCGCATAGTGGTCTGGGATCATCACACCTGCCCTAAATGCGGAGGGGAGATGAAGTTCACGGGCGAGACGAAATTTTGGACGTGACGTGCTCGCCGTGGTGTCATAATGTCACGGGCGAGTGACATTATGACGTGAAATATACTTGGGCACGAAGGTTGCAATATTGGGGGTGAAGTTCGAAAGAGCTTCAAGACAACAAACAGAAAATAAAAAACAAAAATATAAATTAGGAGGTTATGACTATGTTATTCCCAGTATTGAACGATTGGTTTGACAACGATTTCAGTGACAACATGATGAACGGTCTTCGTCGCGTGAACGCTACCGCTCCGGCAGTCAACGTGAAGGAGGATGCAGATAAATACACAATGGAAGTAGCCGTTCCTGGCATCAAGAAAGACTACGTTCGCATTGACCTCAACAAGGACGGTGACCTTGAGCTTTCCATCGAGAACAAGCTCGAGCATCACGAGGAGGATGGCAAGGCAGAGCGCAAGGAGCACTATCTGCGCCGCGAGTTCTCTTACACCAACTATCAGCAGACTTACAGCCTGCCTGACGACGTGGAGAAGGAGAA
>DAIOUH010000211.1:0-2828 GCA_036751585.1 Prevotella sp.
GGCAAGACCACGGTGCCTGCTGGCTACAACACCAAGGTCACGGGCGAGAAGTGGTCCACGCTGCCTGCCTACTGCAACCTCAAGTTCCGCGCCGGAAGCGGCAACCTCACCGACCTCACCGTGGGTCTCGTGGCATCACTGCCTCTCATGCGCGTCGAGGAGATACAATTCGACTATTTCGAGGCCATAGCCCACACGCAAGGCGTGGCCACCGCGGCGGCGGCATTGCAGCAGTGGGTCAACGAGCACCGCTACACCGACGGTTCTTACACCTGCACGGCCACCACGATGGACGACTTCATCTCCGCACTCATGACGCAGCGACGCATAGAGCTATGGGGTGAGGGTCTCGTATTCTTCGACTACAAGCGCCTGCACCTGCCCGTCACGCGCAAGTACAGCGGTTCCAACTACGCCGCGTCGATGCAGCTCAACTCCTACGATGGCTACGTGGCACCATGGATGAACTACATGATTCCGGAGACCGAGAAAGACCACAATCCTGCAGTTATCGTGGCTCCTAACCCATCGGGAGCTATAACAGCCGAGTAAATTGACACACCTAAACATTTTCACAGCTATGAGAAAGACACATAACATAATATACACGCTGTTCGCGTTGATGGTAGCGACGGTATTCGCCGCCTGCTCCGACGACGACAAATATGAGTGGGCCAACAAGGTGGCTGACGACAACCCCGGGGCATATTTCGCGGCTTCCAACAAGTCGAGCGAGATACTTACGCCCGACGAGTATGCCGACCACCAAAAGTTCAGTCTCACCGTGAAGCGCGCCAACGCCAAGGGCGACCTGTCGGTGCCAATAATCGTGGATCAAGCAGACCCCGTCTTCTCCATTCCGGCAACGGCGGAGTTCAAGGACGGCGAGACGGAGACGAAAGTGGAGATCGGGTGTCCCAACCTTGAGACGAAGAAGACCTACAAGTTCAAAATTCACCTCGCCGACGACAAGACCAACCCATACGTCAAGACCGACGGCTCACCCGTGTTCAACTACGACGTGCTCGTGGCACGCTGGGTGAAGGTAGTTGACCAGGCAAAGTTCGTGTGGGGCAGCTCAGAGTTCAGCGCAACCAAGTCGGACATCTATTGGCTTGAGGGGCAAAACCGCTTCCGCATAGACAACTGGCTCGGCTCGGGCATTGACCTGCAATTCAGCATCGTGGCGCAAGACAAGGAAGACACGAGCAAGTACTCACTCAGCAACTTCAACGCCAGCGACCGCTCCACATGGCACGGAGCCTTCATGCCATACAACCACTCACTCATGGACCCCGATGGCGGCTCATTCTGGTATCTCATGAAGAATGCCGACACCGAGGACTACGCCTCATGGTACCCCGATGGCGAGGACAAGACAGGCATAAGCTACGTCAACTTCTGGTACGACATCACCTCCGAGGACTACTCGTCGGTGGATATGCGCGGCTCATCATCGAGCTTCGCCTTGTACCTCATTCCTTACATCTATTATACCGATGGCAACCAGTCGGGCTATACTTATCTCTATGGCTACTGGGACTCCATGCTCGACACGTCGGCAGAATAATCGAAGGATATATGTTTGCACGCAATCAAATCCAATCAACAAACGACAATAGTTATGAAACACGATAAGTCAATCATTTCCAGACTGTGCGCGCTGATGGCGTTCTCGATGTTGGTCGTCATGGCGTTCACGTCGTGCAGCGACGACGACACCAAGACCCCATTGCAGGCTCCGACGCTTGCGGAGGGCGCGAAGACCGTCAGCTCCATCGTCTTCAACTGGCAACCCGTGGCGGGTGCATCACAATATGCCTATGAGCTCTACGACAACAATGGCGACAAGGTGACAGCCGACGTGACCAACACCACCACCGTCGTGGCGACAGGTTTGAAGCCTAAGACCGAATACACGCTCAAGGTGTGGGCATACTCGCCCTTGGACGGCAAGAACACAACGTCGCCCATAGCCACCATCACATCGGTCACCAATGAGCAGATACCTCTCGTGTCACCGTCTTCTGCCGAGGCATCTACAGGCAACGGAGGCGTCACCATCACGTGGCCTGAAGTGGAGCACGCCACTGGCTATAAGTACACGCTCAACGACGGCACCACGGGTGAGACTGAGACCAACAGCGTCACACTCAGCGGCCTCGCCATAGGCGAATACACCATAAGCATCGTGGCGACAAGCAGCGACGAGACCTACTCCGACTCTGAGCCGTTCCAGTTCACCTTCCAGCGCACCAAGAGCGAACTGTGGCGCAAGGACGGTGTCTACACCGCCGCCAACCTGCCAGAGGGCAGCAACACGTTCAACGCGCAAATCGTGGCCTATGATGATGGCTCATACACCATTGAGGCTCCTTACGGTGTCAAGGGCTTCAACATCAGCTTCTCGGTCGACGCTGACAACAACAACGAGATAGTGCCTATCGGCACAAAGGAGTATCAGGGCTACGAGTTCGTTTGGGTCAGCTCTCAATACGAGCTTGGTCTCTACTGCTCTGGCGGCTACTCTGGCTTCGAGGGCGGCAAGCAGAAGGGGTCAGTGTGGTTCTACACCGTTTGCTATGATGCCAACGGTGATGACGTGGGTAAAGGTGGCCAAGACACCTTCACATGGGGTGGCGACACCGAGGTGACCATCGACAAGCTCTGCGGCACTTACGCTGCCAAGACCTCGGCATACGACTACTTCGCAAGCGACTGGTCGCTGCAAGAAGTGAGCCGTACCGACAAGGTGACCATCACCAAGATAGACGACAACACGGTGAAGATAAGCAACTTCTACGGATGGGGCGAAGACCTCATCGGCA
>DAIOUH010000212.1:0-2793 GCA_036751585.1 Prevotella sp.
TGATAGACCAATGTCATCGTCGAGGCATGGAGCTTCATGCGTGGATTAACCCATTTAGGGCTAAGACAAAGGGCACGACATCGCTCGCCAACAACCATGTGACGATACAGCATCCCGACTGGACCTTTTCCTATGGTGGACAAATTATCCTGAACCCCGCCAGTCAAGCCGCAGCCGATTATACTTGCAAGGTCGTAGACGACATCGTGAGCCGCTACGATATTGACGGACTTCATATCGATGACTATTTCTACCCCTATCCAGTGGCAGGCGAAAGCATACCAGACGAGAGCCTATTCCGTGCTAATCCACGTGGATTCAAGAACATAGGCGATTGGCGACGCGACAATGTCAACCGTTTTATCAAACAACTGGATGAGACCATCCACAAGCGTAAGCCATGGGTGAAGTTTGGTGTTTCTCCGTTTGGCATCTACCGCAACCAAGGCAGCGACCCAAAGAACGGCTCTGCCACGAACGGCTTGCAAAACTATGATGACCTTTATGCTGATGTCCTGCTTTGGGTCAACAATGGTTGGGTGGATTACTGTGTGCCACAGCTTTATTGGGACATAGGCAATCGTGTAGCAGACTATAAGACCCTCATAAACTGGTGGGACAAACATGCCGCCAATCGACCCTTGTACATTGGCGAGAATGTTATCGGCACGGCTAAGTCCACTGACCTTGACAATCGTGCCATTAACCAGATGCCAGCCAAGCACCAGCTCCACAGGTCTCTACCCAATGTTCAAGGCACCGTGCTTTGGTATGCGCAAGCCGTTGAGGACAATGTGGGAAATTATGGTTCAGTGTTGCGCACGGCGTACTGGAAATATCCTGCCTTGCAACCTCTCATGCCTTTCATAGACAACAAGCGTCCAAAGAAACCCCGTAAGGTGAAAGCGGTGTGGACACGCGATGGCTACGTCCTCTTTTGGTCTGTGCCACGTGGCAAGCATTGGGGCGACGTGGCAAGGCAATATGTGGTGTATCGTTTCTCGAAGGGTGAGAAACTGAACACCGAAGACCCTTCAAAAATAGTGACAATCACCTCAGACACGTTCTACAAGCTCCCTTACGACAAAGGCCGGACAAAGTACACTTATGTCGTTACCGCCCTCGACAGAATGTCCAATGAGAGCAAAGCTAAGAAAGTGAAAGTGAGCCTTTGACATAACCTGACAATCAACACAATAAAAAGACTAATCCCATGAGTCCTATAACCGTAGCAATAACCATAATAGCCTATTTCATACTACTTTTCACAGTGTCTTGGCTCGCTGGAAGGAAAACCGACAACCAAGGCTTCTTTCTCGGTGGAAGAAAGCAGCCTTGGTTTCTCGTGGCCATAGCCACGATGGGGTCTTTCCTCTCGGGTGTGACATTCGTGTCGGTTCCAGGCATGGTGGCAGACAAGAGCTTCTCTTACCTGCAAATGGTCATGGGCTTTGTCGTGGGGCAGTTTATCATAGCTTTTGTACTGGTGCCACTGTTCTACAAAATGAATTTGGTATCAGTGTACCAATATCTTGAAGATAGGTTCGGCGCTCGCTCTCACAAGACTGGCGCATGGTTCTTTTTCATCTCAAAGATGCTTGGTGCTTCCGTCAGGTTATTTCTCGTGTGTCTTACGCTACAGTTGCTGGTCTTCGAGCCGTTTCATCTTCCTTTCATTCTGAATGTGTTTGTCACCGTTCTCCTCGTTTGGGTCTATACCTATCGAGGCGGCGTGCAGTCGGTCATCTGGACCGACGTGCTCAAGTCGCTTTGCCTCATTTTCTCGGTTGTGCTCTGCATCGTTTTTATCTCATCGGAACTGAACCTTGGATTTAAGGGCATGTTCCAGTCCATATCCAATAGCGACATGAGCCGCGTGTTTTTCTTTGATGATGTCAACGACAAACGCTACTTTTTCAAGCAGTTCATTGCCGGCATATTCACGATGATTGCCACTACCGGCCTTGACCAAGACATGATGCAGCGCAACCTCAGTTGCCGAAACTATAAAGACTCGCAAAAGAACATGATGGTCAGCATAGCTTGCCAATTTTTCATCAACCTCTTGTTTTTGATGCTTGGCGTGCTTCTCTATCTCTTTGCAGCCAAAGTAGGCATCCATGCCACTGGCGACACTCTCTTCCCGGCTGTGGCGACAAGCCAATATCTTCCCATGATCGTAGGCGTGCTTTTCGTGATAGGCTTGTTTTCCGCGGCTTATTCCGCTGCGGGCTCAGCCCTCACCGCTCTCACCACATCGTTCACGCTCGACATCCTTGACGCCGACAAGAAATCGGACAATGGTCAAAATGACACTTCCTTGACCAAGACACGCAAGAAAGTGCACGCCTGCATGGCGATATTGATGGCCGTGGTCATCTATGTCTTCGGGCTTCTCAACAACACCAGCGTGATTGATGCCGTATACGTGCTTGCGAGTTATACTTACGGCCCCATTCTCGGAATGTTCGCCTTTGGCATTATAGTGAAGGCAAAGACCAACGACAAGTATGTGCCGCTTGTCGCGATAGTGTCACCAATATTGTGCTTCATCCTTCAAGAAAACTCAGAGGCGTGGTTCAACGGCTATAAGTTCAGCTACGAGTTGCTCATCTTCAACGCGCTTTTCGTGTTCATTGGATTGTGTTTGCTGATTCGTCGTAATAACAACAAGGAAATAACAGAGAAAGTATGAAGAATATCTTAATTGTCATCGCGTTTGTACTTGGCTTAGTCAACGCCAACGCTCAAGGTCTCCAACATTGTGAACCCTCAGAAGTCGGGTTGGACGCT
>DAIOUH010000213.1:0-2721 GCA_036751585.1 Prevotella sp.
GACCACAAGCTGTTTGAGATGCTGCTGTTGGAGTCGTTTCAGGCCGGTCTGTCGTGGGAGTGCGTGCTCAACAAGCGCGAAGCCTTCCGCAAGGCTTTCAGCGGATTCGATGCCGTGGCAGTGTCAAGATACGATGAGGCGAAAAAGCAGGCCCTTGCCGCGGACAAGGGCATCATACGCAACAAGCTAAAGATAAAGGCCGCCGTGAACAACGCAAGGATTTTCCTTGACATTCAAAAGGAATTCGGATCCTTCGACCGTTACATCTGGCGTTTCACCAACGGCAACATAATTTACGAGACTGACAAAACATCCTCGCCGCTGTCCGACTCCGTGTCCAAAGACCTGCAACGCCGAGGAATGAAGTTTGTAGGAACGACCATCATATATTCTTATCTGCAAGCCATCGGCGTGATTTTCTCACACGAGGCTGATTGCTACTTGCATAAATAACGGATATTGCATAGTTTTCACCCCTCCTTTATTATCCAGTCACCGATGGTGCGCTGCTGGCTGTCGTAGTTGACACCTATCTTATACAGTCGCTTGCCGTCGGCCGAGTAAGGCACGAGGTAGCCTTTCTCGTCAATCTGCCTCAACGCGTCCTCCGCCAAGCCATCGTATTTCAGTTCAAACACGAACACAGCCTCTGGCAAGTATACCACGGCATCGGCACGACCGATGGCGCTGTCCTCCTCCACACGCATGTAAGCCCCCATGAGGTTGAAAATGAGGTAAAACACAGTCTGGAAGTCGCGCTCATTCTTGTTTGACAGCCTGTTGCTGATGCTCGCTAAATAAGCCTTGAGGCGATTCATCGCGCCATCGATGTCGCCATCGTAGAGCAGCTGGAGGAAGTCGCCCGTGAGACTGCTGTTGTCGAGCGACACAGGCGAGAGATAGTTCGGCGCGAGACTTTTCAGCATGCCTATCTTCACCTCACGGTTGGGGTATTCCAACGTGTAGCGGCGCATCAGAGGGTTGTACTTCTTTATGGTGAGATAGCCGCTTTGGTAGAGCAACGGCAGGGGCGAGGTCATCTGTTCTGGCGACACATCGAAATCATCGACCTCGCAACTCTTCTTCTCTATGTCCATCACGTTGACATGGAATTTACGCAAGGTCTTTATCAGATAAGTCGGCGTGCCGGAACCAAACCAATAGGGGGCGATTTTCTGACTGTTTAATGCCTTTATAAGGCTGAACGGATTGAACACGTCTTCTGAATGCTCACTGAAATGGTAGCCATCGTAATACTGGCGCAACTCCTCCAGCGTTTCCTCATACGACAAGCCCAACGCCCTGCCCAATCCCTCAACATCGGGGCGCATCACGGTGGTAAGCTCCGTGCTACTGATGCCGCAAATGGCGGAATACTGGTCGTACATCGAGATGTTGTCGAGATTGTTGAGCTCGCTGAAGATGCTCAGCTGCGAGAACTTCGTGATGCCCGTGATGAACACGAACTCCAAGCAGGGGTCGAGCATCTTTATCGGACTGTAGAAATTCTGCATTATGCGGCGCAGCACGCCAAGGTTTTCCTTCTCGTGCACCACGTCGAGCAACGGCGCGTCGTACTCATCTATTATGACCACAACCTTCTCGCCAGTCTGCTCATAAGCACGATGCACCAACCCTATGAGCCTTTCGTTTGGCTGGTTTTCCCCTTCTCCCTTGCCGTACGCTTTCTCGTATGGGAGAAGAATAAAATTAAGGTAGCTTTTAAGACTATCCGCATCCATGTGCTTCGCCCCGCTCATGTCGAAGTGCAGCACGGGATGCCTCACCCATTCCTTTTCGTAGTCGGCAATGGCAAGACCATCGAAGAGCTCCTTCTTGCCAGCGAAATAGGCATGGAGCGTTGAGGCGAAGAGTGACTTGCCGAACCGTCGCGGACGGCTCAAGAAGACGTAGCTCATCTGCTTCTTGCGGAAATCCACGATGTACGGCGTCTTGTCCACATACAAGTATTTGCCTTCGCGAATCTTCTCGAAGGTCTGTATTCCAACCGGATATTTGTTCACTATCTCACCCATGATTATGCCTGGTTTACATTCAAGCCACTAAATTACAAATAATAATTGACCCGACAAAGGCCCTGTGCGAACCTTTAAGCCTCATTTTTCCATAAAAAATCATAAATGGCATTTGTTTCCAAACCAAAAAACCGTGGTTTTGATTATTTTTCCGTAGCTTTGCCATACATATCCGTGGTACCTGTTTTCAGGTGACGTATAGATTGTATTTATTTATAACTTAATCATCAATTGTTATGAAGAAACTATTATTAATGACCGTTTTGGCCTTGACCTCAGCATTCGCTTTCGGACAGCGCAGGGTTGGCACCACAACCATACAGCCCAAGATAGGCCTCAACGTGTCTACCGTTGGTGACCTCGACTGGAAGGCCGGCTTCGCGTTCGGTGCCGAGCTGCAACACCAAATCAACCGCAAGGTGGCTATCGCCGGTGGTCTTCTCTATTCGTTCCAAGGCGGCAAGAGCGACAACTACACTTGGAATCCAGGCTACCTCAACATCCCCATCACGCTCAACTATTACGTGTCGCGTGGTTTCGCTCTCAAGGCCGGACTGCAACCCGGCTTCATGGTGAGCAAGGACAACGTGGGCGACGTGAACACCTTTGACCTCGCCGTGCCAGTGGGTATGTCATACGAGTTCAACAACTTCGTGATTGACGGACGCTACAACATCGGCGCCAC
>DAIOUH010000214.1:0-2719 GCA_036751585.1 Prevotella sp.
TCGCGATTCAAGCGTGAAGCCGACGCGATTCAAGCGTGAAGCCGACGCGATTCAAGCGTGAAGCCGACGAGGGTAAATAAGGCGATGGTTTCCCTGCCAGAATCGGCGTGGATAATCAGTGGTAGGTGCCACCTACCGCGGTGTGCGGGTCGTAGTCTTCGCCCTCTTTGGGGAAAGAAGGAATGTAGCGCATGTTTGCCATGATTTGGCGTTGGCGCTTACGCATATACTGGCTTGGGAATTTGGAAGAGAACTTCCGTGGGTTAGGCAACGTGGCGGCTATCAGCGCGCAGTCGGCGCGTGACAATTCGTCGGCCTTCTTGCCAAAGTTCAATTCCGCGCAAGCGTCCACCCCGTAGATGCTCGGCCCCATCTCGATGGAGTTGAGGTATACCTCCATGATGCGTTGCTTGCTCCAAAAGAGTTCCATGAGTGCCGTGAAATAAACCTCAAAGCCTTTTCTCACCCATGAGCGTCCAGGCCAGAGGAATACGTTTTTCGCCGTCTGTTGCGATATTGTGCTGGCTCCATGCTTTCTGCCGCCTCTTAGGTTGTTTTTTGCCGCTTTGCCTATGGCGTTGAAGTCGAAACCATGGTGCAGGAGGAATCGCGAGTCCTCACTTGCCATCACTGCCACGGGCATGTGTGCCGACATCTTGTCGAGCGAAATCCAGTGGTGGTGTATGGTGAGCGAACCGTTTTGGAAGCATCTTATCACCATCAATGGCGTGATGTATACAGGAATGAAACGGTAGGCTATGACAGCAAGAATGGTGGAGGCAAAAAATGCCCCCACCACCCAGCGTGTGATTATCTTGAAAAGACGCATTACTTCAGCGTGCCGTTGTTTGCGGCATCAACCATTGCCTGCGAAGCGTAGAGATACACCTCCACGCGACGGCTTGCGGCGCGGTTCTCTGTGCCGTCAGCGTTGGTGATGAGGTTGGTCTCGCCATAACCCACGGCGTTCTTGATTTGAGAAGAAGGCACTGCGCAGTTGTTCACGAGGAAGTTCTTCACGGCGTTGGCACGGTTCTGCGAGAGCTTGAGGTTCACGTCGTCGGAACCATCGGAAGAAGCGTAGCCCTGAATGTCGACAGAGCAAGTGGAGTTGTTCTTCAAGACGTTGGAGAACTGTGTCAAGTCCTTGATGGCTCCGCTCTGCAAGTCATATTTGCCAACCTTGAAGAGGATGCCATTGTCGAATGTCACCTTCACGGCCTTCAAGCCGTTTGAGTCGGTCACGGTCTCCACCTTGGCGTTCTCGACCTGCCTTGCCTGCTCAGCCACCTTGTCCATGTGGCGACCGATGAGCGTACCAGCTCCGGCACCAACGGCAGCGCCAATGGCTGTGCCGATGGCAGCGCCTTTGCCGTGACCAATGAGACCACCCACAAGAGCGCCTAAGGCACCGCCGGCACCAGTGCCAACGAGAGTGCCTGTGCCCTGCTTCGTGGCACAGCTTGTGAAGGTGAATCCGCTAACCATTGTCAGCATGCACATTCCAAGTGCAATAGTCTTTGTGTTTTTCATGATAAATAAATAATCTTTTATGTTATTCTTTTTTCTTCATGCAAAGGTAGCCTTTTTTTGGCAGTTAGGCCGTTTATGCTATCTTTTTTTATTAACTTTGCCGCAAAATTAAACATAAATAAAATTTGCGCATTCCGGAAACGCCTACACTCGTGTAGGGATTTCCCTATGATTGAAGAATTATGGCAAAAGAACTGAAACAATTGACCAAGCGTGCCGATAATTACAGTCAATGGTACAACGACTTGGTGATGAAGGCCGACCTGGCGGAGATCGCCCCTGTACGCGGTTGTATGATAATCAAGCCTTATGGCTATGCCATTTGGGAGAAGATGCAAGCACAACTCGACAAGATGTTCAAGGAGACTGGCGTGCAGAACGCTTACTTCCCATTGCTCATCCCTGTGAGCTTCTTCGCCCGTGAGGCCGAGCACGTGAAGGGCTTCGCCAAGGAGAGCGCCGTGGTGACACACTATCGCCTCAAGGCTACCGACGAGGGAAAGATCGCCGTGGACCCAGACGCTAAACTCGATGAGCCGCTCGTCATCCGCCCAACGTCGGAGACGATGATTTGGCACACATACAAGAACTGGATTCACTCTTGGCGCGACCTGCCAATCATGTGCAACCAGTGGTGCAACGTCATGCGCTGGGAGATGCGCACGCGCCCGTTCCTCCGCACGTCTGAGTTCCTTTGGCAGGAGGGCCACACCGCCCATGCCACGAGGGAGGAGGCCGAGGCTGAGGCACAGAAGATGCTTCACGTTTATGCCGACTTCGTGGAAAACTGGATGGACGTTCCGGTGCTGCAGGGCGTGAAGAGCCCCACGGAGCGTTTCGCCGGCGCGTTGAACACCTACACCATCGAGGCGATGATGCAAGACGGCAAGGCCTTGCAGAGCGGCACGAGCCACTTCCTCGGCCAGAACTTCGCCAAGAGCTTCGACGTGCAGTTCCTCAACAAGGACAACAAGCCAGAGTATGTCTGGGCCACGTCGTGGGGCGTTTCCACACGTCTCATGGGCGCGCTCATCATGGTCCACTCCGATGACAACGGCCTCGTGCTCCCACCGCGGTTGGCGCCTATCCAGGTCGTCATCGTGCCGATAAGCAAGAATGCCGAGCAGCTCGCTGCCATCACTGCCAAGTTGCAGCCAGCCATCGACGCGCTGCGCGCGTTGGGCAT
>DAIOUH010000215.1:0-2618 GCA_036751585.1 Prevotella sp.
ACAAGAACGAGGAAGACGAGCGCACCGTGAGCCTCACTCTCGTGGGCGAAGGCGAGCACGCCGATGTCAATGCCTCGACGCTCATCACTCAGAAAGACGAGTCGATGGTCTACGCCGACAACTTCAGCTGGTTGCAGGAAGGCGAAGAGAAGCCAACCTACAATACTCCTGAGGTCAGCATCACCAAGTGGAGCAATGCCGAGAAAGCCATGGGATGGCAATCCATAGGCGGCATAGCTTATGGCGGACGCGGCTACGTTAAACTTGGCAAAACTGACGACAAAGGCGACATTGTTTCACCAGCGCTTACCAAGCTCAAGAAGCCCACTAACGTGAAAGTCTCATTCCAATCGATGGGTTACGTCTCGGCAGGTGGCACCAAAGACGCCTCTGTCGTAAAGGTTGGCGTGATAGGCCCTGGAGAGGTCAACGGTGATGAGGTCGCTACTATCAGCATCAATGGCACAACCTATCGGTGCGTGCGCTTCGTCAACACCGTCTACCCCAACTCTCAAAAGAACGAGCACGGCGAGGACTATGACCCATGGGCACAGCCTGACTCATACCACACGTTCACCATAACGGGAGCCACAGCGGAAACGAAAATCATATTCATCGGCGGTGACGCTTGGGGGCATAAGAAAGGTGACAAGAACCGCGTGTTCTTGAAGAACGTAGAAGTGACAAGACTCAAATAATAACTTTAAAGCATAATGAAAAAACTGATTGTTATGGCAGCCGCTTGCCTCATGACACTGGCTGCAACAGCGCAGACCAAAATCGTGGCACATCGTGGCTACTGGGACTGCGCGGGAAGCGCGCAAAACTCTATCACATCATTGAAGTTGGCCGACAAGATTGGCTGCTACGGTTCAGAGTTTGACGTGCACCTCACGAAAGACAACGTGATAGTTGTCCACCACGACCCCAACGTCGGCAAGATAGACATCCAGACTTCCGATTTCAAGGCCCTGAAAAAGGAAAGGCTGCAGAATGGCGAGAAGATACCTACGCTTGAGCAATATCTCGATGCCGGCAAGCAATTGGGGTGCAAGCTCGTGCTTGAGATAAAGAAGCAGAAGGTGCAAAGCCATGAGGACAGCCTCGTGCGCGAGACCGTGGCAATGGTCAAGTCGAAGGGCTTGCTCGACAGGATGGTATGGATCTCGTTCAGCGGCAGGGCTTGCGAACTGCTCCACCAGCTTCTGCCCGATGCCCACATACAATATCTCAATGGCGACTGGGACCCCAAGACCGTGAAGGCGAAAGGGCTCTCCGGCATCGACTACGAGCAGAAGGTCATGGCCTTGCATCCAGAGTGGATTAAGGAATGCCACGACCTCGGACTGGTGGTCAACGTGTGGACGGTTAACGACCTCAACACCATCAACCAGTTTATCAAGGCTGGCGTGGACTTCATCACCACCAACGCGCCTGTCGAGGGATTGAAACTTGCCAAATAACAAGTTTAACCTAACATACACGAACTTATTCAGAATGAATTACAAGAAGCTATTCTCCGCCTTGGCCTTCGCGGTCGCGGCGAACCTTAGTGTGCTGGCGCAAGGTCAAAAGGGCCCAGCGTGGCTGTCAAACGCAGTCTTTTACCAGATTTACCCATCGTCCTACATGGACACCGACGGCAATGGCATTGGCGACCTGCCTGGCATCACGTCGAAGCTCGACTATATCAAGTCGATTGGCGTAAACACCATCTGGCTCAATCCCGTGTTTGAGTCGGGATGGTTTGACGGTGGTTACGACATCATCGACTTCTACAAGATCGACCCGCGCTTTGGCACCAACACCGACATGGTGAACCTCATCAACGAGGCCCACAAGCGTGGCATCAAGGTGTGTCTCGACTTGGTGGCTGGCCACACGAGCGACAAGTGCCAATGGTTCAAGGAGTGCGTGAGCGGCGACCGCAACAGCCGCTATGCCGACTACTTCATCTGGAGCGACTCCATCTCCGACAAGGACAAGGAGCAGATCGCCTTGCGCAACAAGGAGGCCAACCCTCAAGCCAGCACGCGTGGCAAATGGGTGGAGCTCGACGCGAAAAGGGGCAAATACTACCAGAAGAACTACTACGTGTGCCAGCCTGCCCTCAACTATGGTTACGCCAATCCCAACCCTGCCAACCCTTGGGAGCAGAGCGTCAACGCGCCTGGTCCACAGGCCGTGCGCCGCGAGCTTCGCAACATCATGGCTTTCTGGTTCGACAAGGGCGTGGACGGTTTCCGCGTGGACATGGCGGCCTCGCTCGTAAAGGGTGACCCCGACAAGAAGGCGGTCATGGCGCTGTGGCAGGAGATGCGCGCTTGGATCAACAAGAACTATCCCGAGTGCGTGCTCGTGTCGGAATGGAGCGACCCCAAGAAGTCCATTCCGGCTGGCTTCAACATCGACTTCGAGATTCACCTCGCCGACAAGATTTACAACACGCTCTTCTTCGCCTCTGACGACCCATGGGGTAACAAGGACAAGGAATGCTATTTCGACAAGCGCGGTCGTGGCAGCCTCGACTATTTCTACTCCAAGTACGCCGACATCTACTCTGCCACCCACGACAAGGGCTACGTGGCGTTCCCAACCGCCAACCACGACTTCCAGCG
>DAIOUH010000216.1:0-2589 GCA_036751585.1 Prevotella sp.
AATTCAACATGGAATACGCGCTCGTGAACAACCGCGCCTTGCCCGACAAGCACAACTACAGCATGGTGGACTGCGAGCTCGACTTCCGCTTCTAAAGCACTCATAACAAGGGCGTTAAGCCACAAGTCGTTTTCCTCGGGAACAAAGACCATCGGCTTTACGCTTGAATCGCGTCGGCTTTACGCTTGAATCGCAACGGCTTTACGCTTGAATCGCGATGGCCTTACGCTTGAATCGCGACGGCCTTACGCTTGAATCGTGACGGCTATACACAGAAAAGGCATCGGTTTTCTAAGCCGATGCCTTTTCTGTGTCGGTATGATGGTCGGTTCATTTCCCCTATTGCCTATTAGTACGGGAGCTTGTAGTAAAATCAGAACTGGCCCTGCGGTATCTTGACGTAAAGCCGTTGAAATTATATCTCAATGAGAATGACACTCCGCGTGAATCATAGCGGTTGCGTACCTTTTCATACACATTAAGATATGTGAACTCCGTTTCCGTGGGCGCAACGCTTCTGTCGAAGAAATCATTGGCTTCGAGCGACAAGCGCAGACGATTCTTGAGGAATCGAGCGGAGACACCTATCTTTGAGTCCAACTGGTAGCCGTATCGGACACCTCCATTTATACGTGGCGATTGGTAAAATGCCTCACCATATATTTCCCAGTTCTTGGCGAACGACCAGCTGAAGTCCATATCGCCAAACAATGATGCCTGGTGGTTGGTCTCGGCTTTGCCATTGGCGGTGTATTTATTGGTGACATATTCAAAACCCGCGAAGAATGAGGATGAGAATTTTCCGTCTTCGCTATCTATCGAATAGTCAACGTCAAAGTCGTAGCTGGTATACAGGTCCGAGCATATAGGCATATACTTTATGACATTGCCCTTTTCAAGTATATTGGCTTGGATGGGGGAATTGTGCCCCCACGTGTAACTCGTGGTAAACGATAAGTCGCCTATGTTTGAGCTCGCGGAGATTTTATTGCCATAATAGGAACGCAGCGAGGGATTGCCCGTACGGTAGTGCAGCGAGTCAATGTATTCAACGACAGGATTCAACTGATATATGGAAGGATTTGAGGCTGACCGCTGATATTGCAGTTGGTAAGAGTTACCGTTCTTCCTGTATTTCAATCGGACATTCGGGATGAAAAACGACGAGTGCGTCCGCAAATCGTTTTCTCCTCCGCTCAATATGCTGTTGTCGTATTCGTATCGCAGTCCAAGCAGGATGGAAAAGCCGTTCTTGAATGTCTTTCCTCCTTTAAGGTACGCTGCGACCCACGTGTCGTTGCGACGTGACAGCTGCTCCACGCCATTTGTCGTGTAGGGGTTACGGTTGAGAATATGCCCGAAATGCGCTCCTACCGTTTCCATGTCAAGGTTCTTGATTTTAAAACTGTAATCTCCGTCAAACGTATAGAAGTTATACGCGTCACGGGAGACAATTGCTGTTTTTGACGTCTCTTTCGCATTGACGATATGCTCCATCATATACTTGTCATAACCATACGTCTTGTGCGTGTAGCTCGCGGTCATGTTAAGGGCCGACGAGGCATCGCGTGTGTAAGTGTAACCGGCAGTATAGCTATTGTCCTTTGTATCGGAATACCTGAAAAAGCTTTCGTCGTCTTTTTCCGTGTTTTCGCCATCGTCGAATATGGAATGGCGCGTCATTGAATATGGATGACTTCTGTGATGTCCGCCAGAGTATTGCACGGCCAACATGCTCTTCTTGGACAGGTTGAAATTCAGTCCCGCAAAGAGGTTGTAATAATTGCCGCGACTCTTATAGGTCTGACGCGACGTGTCATGGTACACGTTGTTTGGAGAATGTGTTATCGTGTTTTCCTTGTCAATGTATGACAAGGAACGATCATGGTCGAATCCAAAGGAGATGTTGCCAGACACTATGCCCTGCTTGCCGTTTATGTCAAGTGTCGAGCTGTTGCTCGCTTTCCTGTTTATGGTTGTCCTGTTATACAAGGAAGCCCCCAAGTAGTCTTGCACGGGGCGGCGGGTCGTGATGCGTATCACGGCATTCGTGCTTCCACTATACTGTACGTCAGGGTCTCTTATAATCTCGATCTTTGTCACGAGGTTGGATTTCTGCCCGCGCAACTCTGCCGATGTCTTCACCTTACGCCCATTTACATACACGTCAGCCTCGCCGCGTCCCAAGACACTAAACGACTCTTCCTGTCCACTTCTGTTTACAGTCACGCCAGGGGTCCACTTCAGCATATCCACGAGATTGCCGGCGTTTCCAAGATGAGTGCCTTGAATGTTGCTTATCGTATAGTCCCTGCCGTCTCGGCGTATGTTTATCTTTTTCGCGTTCACCTTCACTTCCGCTATCTCCACTGTCTTCATCGGCCTTATATCGCCAAGGCTGATGGTCTTGTCCGCCAACACGAGGCTGTCGCCATACACCACTTTGCCTTGCTGCATTATCTTGAACGTACAGCGTCCTTTGTTTCCTGTGCTGATGTTGAAAGAAGGCTCATAGAATGTACCCTCAACCTTCCATTGGTTTAGGGTGTCGCAGCTTTCCATCACCACTTGATATGGCAACGATGATGA
>DAIOUH010000217.1:0-2569 GCA_036751585.1 Prevotella sp.
TTTCTCTGATGGAGTGTTGTTGGTAGCGAAGATGCTCGTGCCAACATTGTAGAGATAGAAATCGCCAGAAGTGGCTTTCTCGCCCATCCAGAACTCTGTTGATGTGGCAGGCTTCACGTCGCCTGTGCCAGTGGCCTGAGCGCTTGCTGTTGTCACGCCTAAGGTCATGACAGCGGAAAGCATCAATCCTTTCACTAAGTTTTTCATTGTGTAAAAATTCCTCATGTTAATAATGTTATGTTTGTAAATATGAAGTTTGTGTTCATCAGGATTCTTCATCCACTTAAATCGTTTGCAAAATTACCAAAATAATATTATAGTGAGTAGCTTTGGGCGGTGTTTTTTCAAAAGATTTTGCCATGTTATAATTGTGCGTACTTTTAAGCAAATATGTAACAGAAAAAGGATGACCCAGCGATTAAAGTTTAATCACTGAGCCATCCATATATCAATTGGCCTTTGGGCAATCAAAGGTTACTCCACCTTGAAGTTTGTGACCTTGCTGTTGAAATTTCCGGTCTTTTGAGCCGGGAAGTAGAGCGCGCGCTGATAGCGGAAGCTGCGTTTGGGCTCATAGGCGTCGAGCTGCCAAGAGTTGCCAGGCATGTGGTTGGCTTTGTCGTCAGGGTTCACCACATAAAGGCGAAGCTGCCCGAGCTTTTCGGTCAACTTGCCGTTGATGTAGAGGTTGGTAGACGTTGAGGTGTTTTCTATTGTCACGTCTACATGACCCTCCTTTGGCAACGCATACTTGAAACAATCGGTATAGTTCTCGCGCTTGAAACCCATCTTGCCGTTGATTGGGTCCGACAGGTAGAAGACCGCGCTTGGGCTAAGCGTCAGCGCGGTGCCCTTCTGCTCTGGCTTGCAGTCGATGCTGAATGATATTTTGTGGCCGTAGCCAATCTCGTCCACCTGGAGGTTCAATGCCTTGTCGGGCAAGAGCTCTGAAACCGTGAGAGGCAGGTTGCCCACCTTGCCGAGCTCGTTAACGCCAGGAGCCTCAGCGAGAAGTTTGCGCTTGCTCTCAAAGGTGGAGTAGGGCACGCTGGTGAGTTGCCCTGTCCAGCATTTCACCGCCATGGCTTGCAGCACGGGCATTACGCGGACGTGGATGTCGTGGACCGTGGCGCCGTTTCCATAAAGATCGTTCCACACGGCGAACATACCTCCGGCTATCTGGGGGTCTTGCTCGGTGAGAGTGGTGTCCTCAAACTTGGCAGGTGTCCAATTGTTGTAGATGTCGTCGTTGGGCAGAATGTCGTGGTAATAGTCAGCCAAAGGCACGATGTAAACCGAGACATCAGGCATGCATATCATATTCCATCCCTCAGCCTTCATGTCGGCGGCTTTGGCCATGTAGTCGGACCACATGCCCATGATGGCACCCTTGGGGCTCACGGGAGTCTTGCCAGGAGCGAAGTTGAGCGCGCCCCACAACACGGGAGTCTTGCCATACTTCTTGATGAGGTTGAGATAATGGTTGGTGTAGGCGCGGAACTTCTCGCGGAGCGCTTCCGTGGAGTTGTTGTATTCGTCGGTGCCTATGTTCACGTATTTGCCCCTGAACACCGGATTCTTACCAGTGAGGTACTCGTCGAAGAGCTTGTCCATGAAGGTGTAAACCTCAGGATTGTCGATGTTGAAATGATCCATGCCAAACTCCTTGGAGCCCAATGACGGCCGATAATGAGTGAAGGCGAGCACATGGGCAGGAGAGTCAATCTCGGGTATGATGTTCACGCCATAGCTCTCGGCGAACTTCTGCAGGTCGATGAACTCAGCCTTGGTGTAGTGCCCGTCTTTGGAAGCGAGGCCAGGGTAAGTGTCGCTCTCAAGACGGAAGTCGCCCGGGGTCTTGCTCCAATCATTACCGAAGTAGTGTTTGAAGGCGTTGTCGTTGAGGTGGATTTGCAGGGTGTTCATCTTGTAATAAGCCATTATGCGGATGATACTCTTCAAATAGCTTATCGGGAAGAACTTTCTACCCACGTCGAGCATGAAGCCCCTCATGCCATATTGCGGCACGTCAACCGCCTCGCCACATGGCATGGCATTTTGGCCTTGCAAGATTTGCAGCACTGTGCGCGTGGCCCAAAACGCGGCAGTGGCAGACGCTGCCGCGATTTCACACTTCTTGCCTATCGCCATGCTGTATCCCTCCTTGCCCAAGGCCTTGCCTTGTTTCATCGAGAGCACGATGTCACCGTCTTGGGCTTTCTGGGTCGTTATGGTCATGTCACCGCCCGTGAGCAGTGAGTAGTCGCGCTTGAGGTCGCGCGCCGCGTCCATGAGCTTCTTGTTTGTCACGATGATCCTGCCCGATGGTTTCATCGCGCCAGAGGCTCCCGTCCAGTGGGTCAGTTCGGGCACGACAAACGGTTTCTCGTTTGTTTGCGCCATGGCAAATGTTTGGCAGAGCAACATCGCCATGACTATTAGCAATTGCTTTTTCATATATAATATGTTTAGTTGTTATCAACAAAGGGTTCTCAGTGTGTACGTGTATACACGTTAGTTGTCTTTCAGCGTGAACCTTATCGGGTCGTTGTATTGGTCTTGCAGCCTG
>DAIOUH010000218.1:0-2564 GCA_036751585.1 Prevotella sp.
GAAAGTTCTGCTTTCTTGCTGATTTTTCAGCTTTTATGTTTACCTTTGCCATAATTCCGGGTATTCTTTGTTTGAGTCTTTTGCAGCGCTGAGGCAAGTGAAATTCCTGGCATGTGCTTGCATTGGATAGTTTGTTGCGTCCAAAGGCTTGCTTTCTTGTAAAACCAAAAGTCTGCTATTTTAAGGAATGAAGAATCTGAAATCTTTACTGCTGTGCTGCGCGCTCGCCATGGGAGCGGCGGCAATAGCTCAGAAACCGGCCATCATACCGGTGCCCAACACCATGAGCGTGAATGACGGCACGTTAGCCTTGACACAAAAGACCACCATCTCGTGTTCGGACAAGTCGTTGCGGCCTGCTGCCGAGTATCTGGCCACAACGTTGCGGCGCGCCACTGGATACCGTGTCGCGTTGGCCAAGAGTAACGGCACGATACGCCTCGCCCTTTCCGGCACTGGCAAGCCGGGAGCATACACGCTCAATGTCAACAAGGCTGGTGTCGACATAAAAGGAACCGACTATCAGGGGGTGATTAACGCCATAGCCACATTGCGCCAACTGTTGCCAGCCGACATCGAGTCGCAGAAAGTGGTGAGCCGCGCTTGGACCATGCCATGCGTCAGCGTCGTGGACGAGCCGCGGTTCCAGTGGCGAGGCATGATGCTCGACTGCTCGCGCCACTTCTTCACCACCGACGAGGTGAAACGGCTCATCGACGTGCTGTCGCTCTACAAGATAGACCGTCTGCACTGGCATCTCACCGATGACCAGGGATGGCGCATAGAGATAAAGAAGTATCCGCTGCTCACGACCAAGGGAGGCTGGCGCAAGTTCAACAACCAGGACTCGACATGCGTGCGCCGCGCCGCGAAGGAGGACCAGCCCGACCTGCGGTTGCAGCCGTCAAAGATACGCCGCGCGGCTGACGGCACCGAGGAGTATGGCGGATTCTATACCCAGGACGACATACGCTCCATAGTGGCCTACGCCACGCAGCGCGGCGTGGAGATAATACCCGAGATAGACATGCCGGGCCACAGCCTGATGGCCATCAACAATTATGATGGCTTGTCGTGCTTCAAGCAGACTGGATGGGGACCTGCTTTCTCAACCCCGATGTGCCCAGGCAAGGACACGATGCTCGAGTTTTGCAAGAACGTGTGGAGCGAGGTGTTCAAGCTCTTCCCCTCTAAATACGTGCACATCGGCGGCGACGAGGTGGACATGACCAACTGGAAGAAGTGCCCCGACTGCCGCAAGCGCATGAGCGACAACAACCTTAAGACCGAGCCACAGCTGCAGACGTGGTTCAACCACTACATGGAGCGTTTCTTCAACGCCCACGGCAAGAAGATGATAGGCTGGGACGAGATAATAGACGGCGGACTGAGCGACAGCTCCACGGTGATGTGGTGGCGCTCGTGGTCGCGCGAGGCTCCCAAGAACGCGACCTCGCATGGCAACGACCTCATCTGCTCGCCCAACACGCAGTGCTATCTCGACTATCAGGAAGACACGAAGTCGATACCTGGCATCGTGGCGTGGGACCCACTCGCGGGTCTCGACGCTGCCGAGCGCCGGCACGTGCTTGGCGTGCAGGGCAATATGTGGACCGAGTGGGTGCCCACCATGCAGCGCATGTGGTACCAGGTGTTCCCGCGCGTCATCGCCTTGGCAGAGAAGGGATGGAGCCGCGATGGCGACATGACCGTCGACGGGTTCCGCAGTCGTCTGGTTGCCCACTTCGACCGTCTCAACATTTTGGGCGTGACCTACCGCATACCGGACCTCACTGGCTTCCACGCCACCAACGTGTTTATCGGCAAGGGCGAGATAAGGCTCGGCTGCCTCGACCCGAAAGCGGTGATACGCTATACCACCGATGGCTCTGTGCCACAGGCCACGTCGGCACGGTATGAGGGATCGCTCACCGTAGACCACGATACCGAGTTCTGCTTCCGCACTTTCGGCAAGGACGGCCGCAAGGGCGACGTGTTCAAGGCCAAGTATATAAAGAGCGAGCTCAAGCCAGCCTGCGACATGGCGGTCTCGGGCGATGGCCTTCGATGCAAGTGGTACGACTATCCAGGCAGAGATTGCGCCGGCATCGACAAGACACCGCTGCTCAAGGAGTTTGATACCGACGGCGTGCTCATACCTGGGGAATGCAAGGGCAACATAGGTCTTGTGTTCGAGGGATTCGTCGAGGTTCCCGCCGACGGCATATACACGTTCTACCTGCTTAGCGATGACGGCAGTTGGCTGAAAATAGACAACGACATGGTTGTCGACAACGACGGCGAGCACTCACCGCGTGAGATCGCTGGGCAAGTCGCGCTGAAGAAGGGACTCCACAAGCTCGACGCGCGCTACTTCGACCATAACGGGGGACAGCTCCGCCTTATCGTGAAGGACAGCGGCGACCACGCCGTGAACGTGAAATACGCGCACGAATGATTCGATGTCGCCAATGACTTGCTGTCTTGCGAAAATAATAAGTCCACTAATTTAAGAGAACTAAAAACTATATGATGAACAGAAAACTTGTGCTGACCGCAAGCAT
>DAIOUH010000219.1:0-2550 GCA_036751585.1 Prevotella sp.
GCCATCCACATTATGTTCAGGCCATTTATGACCAGGTGCAGAAGATAGGCTTCTACTCAAATAGCGTCATCAACACCTTGCAACAGCAGTTGGCTTCGCGCCTTGGCAAGATTAGCGGCTACGATGATTACAGCCTCTTCTTGGTCAACAGCGGAGCCGAGGCCAACGAGAACGCTCTCAAGCTGGCCAGCTTCCACAACGGGCGCAAGCGCGTGTTGGCGGCAAGCCACTCTTTCCATGGCCGCACATCGCTTGCCGTGGAAGTGACCGACAACAAGAAATATCTCGCGCCAATCAACGACAACCATCACGTCACCTTCCTCCCCATGAACGACCTCAAGGCTTGGGAGGAAGAACTCGCCAAGGGCGACGTGTGCGCCGTAATCCTTGAGTGCATACAAGGCATCGGCGGTTGCGTGATGGCAACAGCCGAGTTTGCCCAGGGGCTCGCCAAGGCATGCAAGAAGCACGGCACCGTGCTCATCTGCGACGAGATACAGTGTGGCTACGGCAGGAGCGGCAAGTTCTTCGCCCACCAGTGGCTTGGCATCAAGCCAGACCTCATCACCGTGGCAAAGGGCATAGCCAATGGATTGCCAATGTCGGGCGTGCTCATCTCGCCTGCCTTCCCTCCCGTCATAGGTCAACTCGGCACGACGTTTGGCGGCAGTCACCTCGCTTGCGCGGCGGCACTGGCTGTGCTCGACGTGTTCGAGAGTGAGCACTTGGTTGAGAACGCCAACGAGGTGGGCTCTTATTTCTTGGACCAGTTGAGGCTCTTGCAGCAAAGAAACAGCCACATCCTCGAAGTGCGTGGCCGTGGGCTCATGATTGGCGCGGTGCTCGACATTCCTCACAAGGAGGTGCGCTCACGTCTCATCCATGAGCAGCATTGCTTCACCGGTTGCGCCGGAACGAATATCCTCCGCATCCTCCCACCATTGGTCGTGACCAAGGAAAACGTGGACGATTTCATTGGTCGCCTGGAGACGGTGCTCAACGAATTATAAAACGACGCGGATAAAGACAATAAAGAAAGGCGCAGGTTCCATTTGTTGAACCTGCGCCTCTTTCGGTTGTGTTATCTATTCATCTTTTTACCAAATGCCTCTTTTACCATGCGTCTCCTTTTTCCCAGGCTTTATGTGTCTTCGGCTTTTCGTTGTCATCGAAGTCGTCATCATCCCAGGCTTCCCATGACGTGTGGGGCTTGGCAAATGAGCCTCCATTCTCGCCTTGGTCTTCACCAGGCGTTCCGTTACCAGAAACACCAGAAAGGACCACGGGCGAGGTTTTGAAAACGCCGATGACGCGTGGCGGCTCATATATTTTCTTGTGCTTGTTGACTTTCTTCTCTTCCATGTCTTTTCCCTCCATATCTTACTTTGTTAAATGTTTCACAATCACTTTCTTGCCGTCATGGATATACACTCCAGGGGCGACAGGATGGCTTACTCGTTGTCCTTGCAGGTTGAACCAACCCTTGGGGGCTTGTCCGTTATCGGTGTTCACCTTGTCGATGGCGGTTGCTGCCCCAGAGTTCCAGTCCTCGAAGTTGAGCAGCACGCAAGGTTTGCCCGTTGCCATGGCCGTTGTGGAAGAGCTGTTGTTCCAGTCGTCGTAGGTTGTGCCAATGCCCAATTTCTTGGCTTGACTGCCTTTCAGCGTGAGGTAAGAGCGGTTGGGTGCTATCGTGTGCTTGCCTGCCGTGGTTGCCCAGAAGCCGAACAGGAACTTGCTGTTATCGGTCTCTGTCGGGTCGACAGCCGACTTGCGGTAGAAACCAAATGGATATATGATGCTCGTGTCATCGGTTACGTCTTTGCTGGCAGGGGTTGTATAGGAGCCGCCTTCAGGGTTGGAGGTGAGCAGCGACGTGCCGTCATATCCCTGTTGTATGGTATCAAAGATGGGGCTCAATGTTACGGTGGAAGTTTGGAAACCATTGTCGGTAGTGGATTCTTGGTTCCTGCTGGATATATCAGCGAAACCGGCAGACGTGCTCCTTACCACAAGTATCGCTCCCGTGTTGGCTGGAATGTAGTTGAATGTGTAGGTTGTCCCATCTTCGTTTTTGGCTGTAGCCATAGGCTGTGTCAAGGTCACCACTGCATTGCCATTGTTTTCGTCCATGTTGATGTCCGACACCACATAGGCTTCCGCATTACCAGCCTTGTAAGCCACATGTGATGAGAAAGAGGTGATGTAAGCCACGTCGCCCTTGTTCACGATGTTGCGATTCTCTGTCACCTTCTTGTTTGTCGCCTTGTCGGTATAGGTGTACTTGATGCAGCCGTCCTGAACATTGTTGAGCGTGACATCTCTATTGTTGTTCATTGCGTCTTTGTCCTTGTCCTTTTGGGCAGATTCACCATTGCGGAGATACCAGGCGTTCTCCTGGTTCACGATGTCGGCTCGGTCCGCAATCGACTTGCTGTGCGACAAGATGCCAGTGCCATAGATGTCTTTGGTGAACTGAGTGCCATCCACGGTGACGGTCATCGGCTGGTCGTCGCTTGCCGGGATGAGCGCGTCGTAAAGGAAGTAGCC
>DAIOUH010000220.1:0-2544 GCA_036751585.1 Prevotella sp.
TGCAACTAAGCGTGACGTGGCGGCTGAACCGCGGCAAGAAATACCGCGACGTGGACCGGAAATTGAACAACAAGGACAAGGCCACGGGGATAATGTAGGGATATTCTGTAAATTCCATAAAAATTACAATAAGTTTTCGTAAATTTGCACTTGGAAATGTAAAATCGCAGCAGCATGAAATATCCCAAATGAAACTGAAAGAAGGAATCTACGAAAACCTGATCAGCGACAGGCTGTTGGATGATATGCGCCAAACCGAGGCGGCAGGCTATGTGTGCAAGACAGAGCGCATGGACAAAGCAGAGTCGGCTAAAATGCTTGCCGACTTTCTCTCAGATGCCATACGCCGAAAGCTTGAGGATGCTGACGTGCCTGTGGAAGACAAGATAGAAATGACCAACAGCATACTCGAATCGGCTGACGTGGATGATGACGAGAGACTCTCAACGGTGCCCGAGCTCCTTTCCGCCGTGGTCAGTCGGCAGCGCGAGGCTGCCATGCGCGCCACAAAGAAAGACATTGTGCGCCCGTTGTCGGGCTTCCGCGTGAGCAATCTGTTCACAGGCGGACAGTCTGGAGTGCCGCTTGGCTCGGAGATAATGCGCGACATCGCCTCAGCTGACCAGATATGCATAATAGTGTCGTTTCTCAGAATGTCGGGCATAAGGATGATGCTCGACCAGCTACGCGACTTCTGCAAGGTGGAAGGGCACAGACTGCGCGTTATCACGACCACGTATTGTGGCGTGACCGAGGCAAAGGCAGTGGAGCAACTTTCTGAACTCCCCAATACTGATCTCCGCATTTCATACAACACCAACATCGAGCGACTGCATGCCAAGTCGTATATTTTCGTGCGCAACTCAGGGTTTAGCACGGCATACATAGGTTCGTCGAACCTCTCTCATTCAGCCCAGACCGACGGATTGGAATGGAACATAAGAGTGACCAATGTTGAGAATCCGCACATTATAAAATCGGCACTCGCCACGTTTGAAATGTATTGGAACAGCGAGAATTTCGAGGACTTTCGCATTGGCGGTATCGAGAAGTTCAAGCGTGAGCTTGCATTGCAGCACGGTGGAAACGGAAGACCATCTGTTGAGCTGTTTTCACGCTATCAGTTGTTGCCCCACCAGAAGACAATTCTTGACCGTTTGCAGGTTGAGCGCGAGGAAAACGGACTCATGCGCAACCTTGTGGTGGCGGCTACTGGCACAGGCAAGACCGTAATCTCGGCCTTCGACTACAAGCGTTTCCGTGAGGCTAATCCGTTGCATGACAGATTGCTGTTCGTGGTGCATAGGGAGGAAATATTAAAACAGGCCCTACGCACATTCAGAAGCGTGCTTCGTGATGCCAACTTTGGCGAATTGTGGGTTGGCGATTTCAGGCCAGATTCCATGGACTACTTGTTTGTGTCTGTGGCAACGTTGAACAGCAATCTTGATCTCTTCCGCCAACAAGGTCTTGACTTCTACGACTATATCGTCATTGATGAGGCCCATCACGCCGCCGCATCGAGCTATCGGGTCATCGTCGATGAATTCAAACCCAAAATATTGCTTGGACTTACCGCCACACCCGAACGTATGGATGGACAAAGCCTATTGCCGGACTTTGGCGGACGGATAAGCGCCGAGATACGCCTGCCGCAAGCTCTGGATGAGGGACTGCTCACGCCTTTCCAGTATCTATGCATAACAGATGACGTAGACTTGTCTGACGATGAGTTGTGGGCTAACGGCAAATACATTGTCTCGCGGCTTACTGACAAGCTCTGCAATCATGAGCGTGTGGGGCTTATCGTGCAGAAACTGCGTGAGTATTTGCCAGATGAGACACGATGCCATGCCCTTTGCTTCTGTTCCGACAAGCGCCATGCTGCATATATGGCAGATGAGCTCAATAGTTTTGGACTGAAGGCGGCCGCGCTGACTTCTGCCACTGGTGCGGAGGAACGTGTGCGATTAAATCGCGATTTGGCGGCAGGACGTGTAAACTATCTATGCGTGGTGGACATCTTCAACGAGGGAGTGGACATTCCAGAAGTTGACACAGTGTTGTTTCTTCGTCCTACGGACAGTCTTACAGTTTTCCTCCAGCAGCTTGGACGTGGCTTGCGACTAAGCGTCGGCAAGGATTTCCTTACTGTTCTCGATTTCGTGGCACAGGTCAACCGCCAGTACGACTTCACAAGCCGCTTTCGTGCTCTCTGCTTGAAGAAGGACCGAAGCATAGAGGAACAGGTGAAGAACGGCTTTACGCTTCTGCCGCATGGCTGCTCAATATACATGGAGCGCAAGGCACAGAAATATATACTGGCCAACATTCACGGGGCAATATACAACACGCGACGTCTTGTAAAAGAGCTCATGGCTTACGACACGGTGCCAACGCTCTCTCAGTTTGTCGGCAATTGTGGAATAGACGTGCGCACTATATATAAAGGTAATTGCTGCTGGACCACATTAAAGGCAGAGGCCGGCAAATGCGTGCCACTGGGTACTGACGATATAACGCGTAGGCTTGTAAAGGGAATGG
>DAIOUH010000221.1:0-2509 GCA_036751585.1 Prevotella sp.
CTTCGCTGGCTTTGGCGTGCTTGGCGTGGCAACCGCCTGCAGGCGTGTCTCAACGCCGCCATAGGCTTGCTGTCGGTCGTGGTGTCGCTTGCGCAGGTCACCGCCGTGCGTCATGCCATCGACGTGGCGAGTGGCGCGACACGCGGAAACCTTTATTGGGCGGTGGCCGTAATGGGCATCTTGATTCTTTGCGACTTCCTGCTCAGCATCAGCAGCACGTGGGTGCAAAACCTTCTCGGCATACGCGCGCAAAACCGTATGCAGCAACGCATGCTCGACCGCATCCTTCGCTCACAGTGGCACGGCAGGGAGCACTATCACTCTGGCGATGTGCTCAACCGCCTTGAGTTTGATGTCGTCAATGTCGTTGATTTCCTTACCCAGACCATTCCAAGCACGCTGTCGGTACTTGCCATGTTTGTCGGCGCGTTTTGCTATCTCTTCGCCATGGACTCAGTGCTGGCGCTCATCACCGTGGCAATCATACCCGTGTTTGTAGGGCTCAGCAAGGTCTACGTCAACCGCATGCGCAAGTTGACCAAAGACGTGCGCACGGAGGACTCGCGCGTGCAGAGCACGCTGCAGGAGACCATACAGCATCGTATGCTCATCAAGACCTTGGAGAGCGAGACCATGATGGTGAACCGTCTGGAGCGCACGCAAGGCGTGTTGAGGCATAAGGTGGTGAAACGTACTGTGTTTTCTGTTTTCAGCAACACCATCCTGAACCTTGGTTTTGCCTTGGGTTACCTCGTGGCTTTCCTCTGGGCAGCCGTGCGCATGTCGGCAAACTCGTTGAGCTTTGGCGGCATGACGGCGTTTCTCCAGCTTGTCAACCGCATCCAGAGTCCTGCGCGAAGCCTTACGCGTCTTGTGCCGGCGTTCGTCTCCGTGTTCACGGCGGCTGAGCGGCTTATGGAACTTGAGGAGAGCCCGCTCGACGAGCAGGGCGTTCCCATCGCTCTCAAGGCTCCGGCTGGCATCAGGCTTGAGCACGTGTCATGCGCGTATGATGATGGGGTGGAGGTGCTTCACGACTTGAGCTTCGACTTCAAGCCTGGCACGTGCACCGCCGTCCTCGGTGAGACGGGCGCGGGCAAGACCACGCTCATACGAGTCATCCTCGGGCTTATTGCGCCCATAAGCGGAAAGGCGGAGATATACCAAGGCGCTGCTTCGCCATCCCGAGTTAGGGTTGACGGTGTAGGGCTTTCCCCTCTCACTCGCTGCAACCTCGCTTATGTGCCGCAGGGCAACACTTTGCTCAGTGGCACCGTGCGCGACAACTTGCGGTTGGGCAGGCTCTCTGCCACCGACGAGGAAATGAAGGAGGCGTTGCGCCTGAGCTGTGCCGAGTTTCTTTTCGATACAACCGATGGTCTCGACACCATCTGCGGCGAGCAGGGCAGTGGTCTCTCAGAGGGTCAGGCGCAGCGCATCGCCATAGCCCGTGCCTTGCTTCGCGATTGCCCGGTGCTGCTTCTCGATGAGGCCACTTCGGCGCTTGACCCCGACACCGAGCGGCAATTGTTGTCAAATATCCTCTCCGACAAGCGGCGCACGGTAATCTTCATCACCCATCGCCTTGCAGTAAAAGACTATTGCGACCAGACGCTCACGATAGAGAAGATATGAGGTTTACTTTCTTTTCCTGTTGCCAAGGCCGAACGTTATTCCGGCATTGAAGCCCCATGATCCTACGCTTCCCTCTGAGAAGCCATTAAAGTAGTTTAGGTTCACCTTAAAGGCCAACCACTTTAAGATAGGCACTTTGACGCCTATCTCTGGATTGTAAAAGAAACCTATGCCAGCCGCGTCGTCGGCAATCGCCAACACGCTGCCAATGCTGAGACGTGCATACGGGCTGACATACTTCGTGGGATAGCTGTATGACACATGCGCGGAGAGCGGTAATGCTACATCGTTGTCATCAAGAAACCACCAGCCTGAGCCTATGCCAAAGCCAAAGTTGCTTTTCGTGAAATGCGTATAGTCTATTTTCGTGACAACCACTCCATCATCGTCATCGAAGTATTTTCCGGCGGTTATGCTTATCTCGTTGCGTGGTTGCCAGACGCGCTGCCCGTATGAGGCGAGTACAATCGCAAGGAGCAATGCCATCATTGCAAGTCGTCTTTTCATAATCGTGTGGTTTTATGTAGTTATCGGCTCCAAAGTTATATAAAAACACTGACATTGGAAAACACGATGCGGAGAAAAACACAAAATCTGTTTTACGGTGTTGCGATGCTTGCCAATCTTGATGATTAAGGAAATAAAAAGCATTGATAATCTTTGCGCATTCAATATATTATGCGTAAATTTATCCCAAAAACATGGAAACACTTGACAGAATGCCGTGGGCGGCCAAAGACTCCGTTTTTCGCCGCCTCGCTGAGATAGGAGAAGTAAGCAACATGACGAAAGAAGAGCGCATGAAGTACGACTCCGCCTTGCGCCATTATCGTGACACGATAGTGGTGATGCAGGGAGCCGTGGATAAGGGTCG
>DAIOUH010000222.1:0-2504 GCA_036751585.1 Prevotella sp.
TCTACCGTACAGAACTGGTATCCTGGCGATGAGCACGGCAAGGGCGGCGTGCTCAACCTCGTGACAAAGCGAGGCGACTTGCGCGGTGTCAACTCCAAGTTGAGCTGGACGCAGGTGGAGACAGGCTCCGCCATCACGTGGAAATATCCTTCTTGCGTGCTGCGTGGCGACAACTCCCAAGCCGAGTTCTACAGCGTGGCAGTGACCAACAACTATCAGGAGGCTGACACCGGCACCAAGATGATTCACATGGGCAAGAACACCAAGAGCACCATCATCTCGAAAGGCATCTCGGCAGGCCATAGCCAGAACTCATACCGTGGCTTGGTGCACGCCACGTCGAATGCCGACAATGCCCGCAACTACAGTTCCTGCGACTCCTTGCTCCTGGGCAGCAACTGCGGAGCTCACACCTTCCCCTATCTTGACATCCACAACGACACCGCCGTGGTGGAGCACGAAGCCACCACGTCGAAGATTTCGGAAGACCAGCTCTTCTATTGCAACCAACGCGGCATACCCACCGAGGACGCTGTAGGCTTGATAGTGAACGGCTATGCCAAGGAAGTGCTCAACAAGTTGCCCATGGAGTTCGCTGTTGAGGCGCAGAAGCTCTTGAGCGTATCGCTTGAGGGGACAGTGGGATAAGATAGGCTTATGCGACACTCGACTCTCCATATCTTGGCTCTCTTGCTCTTTGTCTGCATGGGTGCATCGGCCCAAAACGAAGATGATGACGCACGCCGTTGGGCTATTGACGCGCAGATAGGCGGCAACATCGTACAGTCGGCTACATCGAACAACACCAATGTGCCTAAGTACCGTGATGGCTCGACTTCCAATTCGGGCTTGCTCACCAAGTTGCACGTGGAGTATTACCTGCCCAAGACCCGTTTCAGCCTGAAGGCGGGATACGAGCGCGAGGAGCTCAACTTCCTCAAGGGAGATGGCAACAATGAACTCAACCAACTGATGTTGGGTGGGCGTTGGTATCCGGCCCCGGCACATTGGAAGGTTGCACCCTATGTTGGTGCGGACGTTCTCTACGCTTTTGATGCCGACCGTGGCCCCTTTGAGATGTCGTCCTCCATGTCATGGTCATACAGCCAAATGTCCAAGAAAACATATAGCTATGTGGCGCAAGGCATCGTCAAGATCCCAAGGCTCAGTTTGGGTCCCATCGTGGGTGCCGACATCTACCTGTTTTCCAGTGTGGCCCTGAATGTGGAATACGGTTATAGGTTTGGCCTTGACTCGCATTATCGCGTGAGTTACACCGAGGATGGCAGCAACCACGTCTCCGAGTATCACGGTCAGTTGCATCGGCACATGTTTTCAGTGGGCTTGAAGGTGACGTTCCCATTCCGTTGGACAAGCGAAGACTGGGGCGGACTGTTGCAAGGGTTGATTGACAACTTGTAGGCAGGAAGATAACAGGAAGATAAAAACAAGAAATAGAAACAAGGATTTTTTACATACATTATGTTAGAGGTTAGAAATCTGCATGCTTCAATTGCAGGCAAGGAAATATTGAAAGGCATTAACCTTACCATCAAGGATGGTGAGATTCACGCAATCATGGGACCCAACGGTTCCGGCAAGTCAACGCTGAGCGCGGTGCTCACTGGCAACCCCCTGTATACGGTGACCGAGGGCGAGGCCATCTTCAACGGCAAGAACCTCTTGGAGATGAAGCCTGAGGACAGGGCTCGCGCCGGCTTGTTCCTCTCCTTCCAATATCCTGTGGAGATTCCGGGAGTGTCCATGGTCAACTTCATGAAGGCGGCAGTCAACGCCAAGCGCGAGTATGAGGGTAAGGAACCCCTCAAGGCGGGCGACTTCATGAAACTGATGAAAGAGAGACGTGAGCTCGTGGAACTCGACCCGAAGCTCTCGCGCCGCTCCGTCAACGAGGGATTCTCCGGCGGTGAGAAGAAGCGCAACGAGATATTCCAGATGGCCATGCTCGACCCGAAGCTCGCCATCCTCGATGAGACCGACTCCGGTCTCGATGTCGATGCCATGCGCATCGTCGCCGAGGGTGTCAACAAGCTCTTCACCCCGGAGAAGTCTATCATAGTGATAACCCACTATGAGCGCTTGCTCGACATGATCAAGCCTCAGGTGGTGCACGTGCTTTACAATGGTCGCATAGTCAAGACGGAGGGTCCAGAGCTCTCCAAGGAGATAGAGAAGCGCGGCTACGATTGGATCAAGGAAGAGGCTGACAAGAAATACGGAAAGTGATTACTTCCAAGAAACAAAACAGATTTCTTTATGTCAAGCGAAAAACAATATATAGAACTTTATGAGCAGTCGAGGGAGATGATCAATGCTCACTCCTCGGCTGTGATGAACGCCGTTCGCGACAAGGCCTATGAGGATTTCAAGCGTCATGGCTTCCCGTCGCGCAAGGTTGAGCGATACAAGTATACCAATATGGAAAAACTGTTCGCCCCCAACTACGGAGTGAACGTCAACCGTGTGGAGTTCCCCATCAATCC
>DAIOUH010000223.1:0-2407 GCA_036751585.1 Prevotella sp.
GAGCCGGTGCGCGTGTCCTCGAAGTCGTAGTGGCCCACGTTGGCAAGGCCCACGTCGTAGCTCATGCCCACATACAGCATGTCGAAGCTCGCGCCGCAGCCAATGCGTATGCCGCCATCGAAACGGCGGAAGCTGCCCTTCTCGTCGCTGAAGCTCGAATAAGCCTCGCGCTTGCCGTAGTCCTTCACCTTGCCGCCTATGCCGCAGGCGAGGTAGCCACCGGCATACGGCTCGATGGTGATGTCGCGAGTAATGCCATACTTGTATTTTATCAAGAGCGGCAACTCAAGATATTCCAGGCGATAGGTGAACTTGGAGCCATCATACCTGCCCTTGCCGCCTTTCTCGGTGTAGGAGAGGCCCGACTCGAAGTAGAGCGGCGCGGAGTGGGTGATGCGCGTGCCAGCCACGAAGCCCACGTCGAGACCCGTGCGCGAGTCGCTGCCGTCGAGGTTGGCGGCGTCGGAGTGAACCGTGGCGACAGCCATGCCGAGGCGGAAGCCAAAGTAAGTGTCGTTGAACTGGTTGTAGGAAGAGCCGCGATAGCCGCGGTTGTTCTCGTAGCGATGACGCGGTGGAATGGGGCGCCCGTCAGGATAATATTGCGCTGAGGCCGACAGAGAAGTTGCGGCGAGAACGAAGAGTAATAACAATGTCTTTTTCATGGCGAAAGAGTTTTATGTTCGTTATTTCTTCTGCAAAGATAGTCACCGTCACGAAAAGGCGCATGGGGGAATGACCTAAAAGCAAGTAGGCTTTTCCCTATTGTGAAAGCCGTTTTTTTATGCTGTGGCCTTCTTTATTCCCTTCATTTCTGCGTTATTTTGGCAAAAAAAGCGTAAGTTTGCACTCGGATTAACATAAATAAGAGAAAGCCATGACACAGAACCTCTTAATTTACAATACGCTGACGCGCAAGAAGGAGCTCTTCAAGCCCCTTCACGCCCCCCATGTGGGCATGTATGTTTGCGGTCCCACAGTTTACGGCGACCCACACTTGGGTCACGCCCGTCCAGCCATCACCTTCGACGTGCTTTTCCGCTACCTTACACATTTAGGCTATAAGGTGCGCTACGTGCGCAACATCACCGATGTCGGCCACCTCGAGCACGATGCCGACGAGGGCGACGACAAGATAGAGAAGAAGGCTCGCCTGGAGCAGTTGGAGCCTATGGAGATAGCGCAATATTACACCAACCGCTACCACAAGGCCATGGAACTTCTCAACACCCTGCCGCCATCGATAGAGCCACACGCCACTGGCCATATCATAGAGCAGGAGCAGCTCGTGGAGGAGATCCTCAAGAACGGCTACGCATACGAGAGCAATGGCTCGGTCTATTTCGACATACAGAAATACAACAAAGACCACAAATACGGCATACTGTCGGGTCGCAACCTCACCGACATCATCAACAAGAGTCGCGAGCTCGCCGGCACCGACGAGAAGAAGTGCCAGGCCGACTTCGCGCTGTGGAAGCGCGCCACGCCGGAGCACATCATGCGCTGGCCAAGTCCGTGGGGCGACGGCTTCCCGGGATGGCACTGCGAGTGCACGGCAATGGGCAGAAAGTATCTCGGCAACCACTTCGACATCCACGGTGGCGGCATGGATCTCATCTTCCCACACCACGAGTGCGAGATAGCGCAGGCCGTGGCGTCGCAGGGCGACCAGATGGTGCACTACTGGATGCACAACAACATGATCACCATCAACGGCCAGAAAATGGGCAAGAGCCTTGGCAACTTCATCACCCTTGAGCAGTTTTTCACGGGCGACCATCCGTCGCTTGAACAAGCCTACTCGCCCATGACCATACGCTTCTTCATCCTCTCCGCCCACTATCGTGGCACGGTGGACTTCAGCAACGACGCGTTGAAGGCGGCCCAGAAAGGCTATGAGCGACTCATGGACGGCATATCCAACCTCGACCGCGTGCAGACGGCAAAGGGCTCGCAACCCGACACCCACAAGTTCGTGAGCGAGTTGCGTCAGCGCTGCTACGATGCCATGAACGATGACTTGCAGACGCCGCTCGTCATCAGCGCCCTCTTCGAGGCATGCCACCTCATCAACACGCTCCTCGACCACAAGACGAAGATTTCCGCCGACGACCTCAAGGAGCTCACCGACACGATGAACACCTTCACCTTCGACATCCTCGGCTTGAAGTCGAACCGCGGCGCGGGAAGTCCCGACCGCGAGAAGGCTTACGGCAAGATCGTGGACCTCGTGTTGCAGATGCGCCAGAAGGCAAAAGAGGCCAAGAACTGGGAGGTGAGCGACGAGATTCGCGACGCCCTCACCAATGCCGGATTCATAGTGCAAGACACCAAGGACGGCGCAACATGGAAATTGAATAAATAAAAAATCATTCAATAGACCCAACGGCCCCTCCCTTTATCC
>DAIOUH010000224.1:0-2401 GCA_036751585.1 Prevotella sp.
ATACTCTTTGAGGAGTACAACCACATTGCCAAGATAACGATAAACCGTCCACGCTATCGCAACGCTTTCACGCCGCTCACGGTGTGGGAGATGAGCCAGGCGTTCACCTACTGCCGTGACCACCTCGACATTCGCGTGGTCATCCTTACGGGTGCCGGCGACAAGGCCTTCTGCTCAGGCGGCGACATGCACGTGAAGGGAAGGGGCGGATATGTTGGCAGCGACGGCGTGCCACGTCTCAACGTGCTCGACGTGCAGATGCAGATTCGCCGCTTGCCAAAGCCAGTGATAGCCATGGTAAACGGCTACTCCATCGGTGGCGGCCATGTGCTCCACGTGGTGTGCGACCTCACCATAGCCTCTGACAACGCGCGCTTCGGGCAGACGGGTCCAAAGGTGGGTTCGTTCGACGCTGGCCTCGGAGCCTCGTATCTCGCTCGCATCATAGGGCAGAAGAAGGCTCGCGAGATGTGGTATCTCTGCCAGCAATACACGGCGCAGGAGGCTCTCGACATGGGGCTCGTGAACAAGGTAGTGCCTTTCGACAAACTGGAGGATACCACGGTTGAGTGGGCTGAGACGATGATGGAGCGCTCGCCGTTGGCACTGCGAATGATGAAGGCTGGCTTTAACGCCGAGCTTGACGGCCAGGCTGGCATTCAAGAGCTCGCTGGCGACGCCACGATGCTCTATTACACTCTTGACGAGGCACAAGAGGGCGGAAGGGCTTTCCTTGAGAAGCGCAAGCCCGATTTCGATAAATACCCACAGTTCCCATAAGTCATTGACATGATAAAAACATCTATATCTTCCAGGCTTTTGCACTTCAAGCAACCGGCTGGGACTTCACGTGGCGTGTACACCACTCACCTGTCTTACTATGTCACCCTTGAGAAGAATGGCGTGAAAGGAGTGGGAGAGTGCTCGGTGTTGCCCGACTTGAGTTGCGACGCAATGCCTGCTGGCAGATACGAGGCTCTGCTGCGCGAGGCGTGCCGATGGGTGGAGCAGACCGAAGGCATACCCTACGAGATGCTGAGGCCTTACCCTTCGATACTCTTCGGCTTGGAGATGGCGTTTGCCCAGCTTGACGCCAACGGTTCCACTGCGCTCTCTGAAACGCCCTTCGCCTCGGGAGAGGAAGGTATCCCTATTAATGGTCTCGTGTGGATGGGCACTTTTGACGAGATGTACGCGCGATTGGAGGAGAAGTTGCGCTTGGGCTTCCACTGCGTGAAGCTGAAGATAGGCGCGATAGACTTCGACCATGAGTTGCGGCTCGTGAGGCACATACGTGAGCATTTCACCAAGGAGCAGATAGAGCTGCGCGTGGATGCCAACGGCGGTTTCACGCCCGACAATGCCATGGAGAGGTTGGAGGCTCTCGCTGAATATGACATACATTCCATTGAGCAACCCATAAGGCAGCACCAGTGGAAAGACATGGCGCGGCTTTGCGCCGAGTCGCCACTGCCAATAGCCCTCGACGAGGAACTTATTGGCGTGAACCAGCCTGAGCAGAAAGCGCGTTTGCTCGACACCATTCACCCTGCCTACATCGTGCTCAAGCCCAGCCTCCACGGTGGCATGATGGGTTGTCGAGAGTGGATAAGGCTCGCCAAGGAGCGCGGCATTGGCTCGTGGATAACCTCTGCGCTTGAGAGCAACGTGGGGCTTAACGCCATAGCGCATTTTTGCGCCGAGGAATATGGCCCGCGCATTACCATGCCACAAGGCCTGGGCACTGGCATGCTCTACACCGACAATGTGGAGATGCCGTTGAGGATAATAGGAGACAAGTTATGGTTCTTGACGAATTCTTGAGCGAGTGGCGCGACGACAGCCATAAGGTGCTCGTGCGCACGAGTGGCTCCACGGGCAAGCCTAAGCCGATGTGGGTCGAGAAGGAGAAAATGCTCAACTCGGCCCGCGTCACGTGCGACTTCCTTGGCTTGAAGCCTGGCGACACGGCTCTGCTCTGCATGCCGCTCGATTATATCGCCGGCAAAATGGTGGTCGTGAGGGCGATAGAGCGGCATCTGCGCCTCGTGTGCGTGAAGCCAAGTGGACATCCGTTGGCTTCGGTGGATGCCACTACGTTTGCAGCCATGGTGCCGCTGCAAGTGTACAACTCCTTGACGGTGGCGGAGGAAAAGGCCAAGCTGATGCGCATAAGGCATCTTATAATAGGTGGAGGCGCTATCGACGCAGAACTGGCAAAGGAGCTGCGCGACTTCCCAAACTACGTGTGGAGCACTTATGGCATGACCGAGACGCTTTCTCACATTGCCTTGCGTCGGCTCAACGGTAAGGACGCGAGCGAATGGTACATGCCGTTCGATGGCGTGGAGATAAGCAAGGACGATGACGACTGCTTGGTGATAGACGCGCCTCTGGTTCA
>DAIOUH010000225.1:0-2398 GCA_036751585.1 Prevotella sp.
TAGTCAACATTGTCCATTATGTGCTGCACAAGGAATATGCCAAGACCGCCTATGGCCCTGTCTTCCACACTTGCCGTTATGTCAGGCTCGACGGTCGTCGTAGGGTCAAATGGTATTCCGTTGTCGGTAACGACAAACTTCAAGCGTTCCTTGTTGGCGTAAGCCTCTATAAGAATGTCACCCACAGTGTCGCGCGGATAAGCGTAGTTCATCACGTTAACCACGGCTTCCTCAAGAGCGAGGTTTATGCTGCTGGCGAGTGCCTTGTCCATGCCTGTCTCCCCCACGATGTCGTCCATGAAGTCGGCAATCTTTGGTGTCTCGCGTATGTCGTTGTGAAGCGACAGTCGCCGGTAGAAGCTCTCGCTGGCCTGTTGGCGCTTATACTTTATAGTGACCATGGTGAGGTCGTCGCTCTGGTCAGCCCCATCGGCAAAGTGTCGCACGGTGCCAAGCATATCCTCAATACACTCCTTTGATGTCTTGCCCATCATCTTGTTGAGTTCATCCATCATACGCTTGTCTCCAAAAAGTTCCTTGTTGTTGTTTTCCGCCTCAGTGAGTCCGTCGGTATACATGAATATCGCCGTGTCGGGTGTTATGTGTGTCTCCTGCATCTCAAACTTCATGTCCTGCACTATTGCTATAGGGAGGTTGGGCTTCACGTCAAGCATCTCGACAGTCTTCTTCCTGTCATTGATAATGACCGGAGCGTTATGTCCGGCGTTGCAGTAGCGTAACCGTCCTGTAGGCAAGTCAAGCACGCCTACAAACAGCGTGACAAACATGTTCGACTCGTTCATGTCTGACATTGAGTTGTTCAGCGAGGCTACAATGCGGTCGGGTCGGCTCTCCTGCGCTGCCACGATGCGCAGCAAGCTGCGCGTCACTGCCATGACGAGCGAGGCTGGGACTCCCTTGCCCGACACGTCGCCAACGCAGAAAAACAGTTTGTCGTCACGCAGGAAGAAGTCGTAGAGGTCGCCGCCCACGGCCTTGGCAGTTATCAGCGTGCCGTATATGTCAATATCATCTCGGTCGGGATAAGGCGGGAATATCTTTGGTATCATCGCCATCTGTATCTGGCTGGCGATGCGCAGCTCGCTCTCTATGCGTCCCTTCTCCTGCGTTGTCGTCGCAAGCTCACCTACATATTTCTCAAGCGAGTGCTGCATATGGTTGAGCGAGTTGCCGAGCGCCCACAACTCGTCATGGGTACGCATCTTTGGCAAGTGGGTATGGAAGTTGCCGCCTGCAATCTTAATGGCAGCATTGGAGTAAAGGCGTATGGGGCGCATGAACCTGCGAACAACGAAAAACGTCACAAACAGCAGCCCGAGCATTCCAAGCAACGACACTATAAGCATTTGCCAGCGGATGGCAGCCACGCCAGCCGTGATTTCGCCCTTGTCACACTCCAGGGTTATGGTCCAGTCTATATGCTTTATGGGGGCATAATACAGGTATTTGGTGTCACCATGCTCACCGAATGAGCCCATTCCGCGCACGCGGTTCTTCATGTCAACAAATATCGTCTCGTTCACCTCATACTGCTTTCCCTTGAGCACCTGCAATGGGTTGCCTTTCAATATGAGCCGCTTGTCAGGATGCACCACGAAGTTGAAGTCGCGGTCCAGAATCGTGAGATACGACTTCGGGTATGGCTTCACGCTCTGCAAATGCTCAGTGAGGTCCTCAAGCGACATGTCCACGGCCAGCACGCCGACAAACTTGCCACGCTCATTGACGAGCGGTATGCAATAGCTGCATACCACATTGCCGTTAACCTCAAAAAACGGGTCGGACCAGCGCCGCTTGCGATCTTTCTTCGTCTGGCTGTACCACTCCCTGCCATAAACGTCTTTCTTGTCGGACAGCAACGTCTCCACGAGTCGCCCGTCATGCCCACGCATGACATAAGGCGAGAATCCTTTCTTGTATTCGGGATATACGCCTGGCTCGAAACCTATGGCCACTCCATGCACCGCTGGATTGACATTCATGAATTTGCGGCATACGGCGAAAATCCGTTCCGGCGAGGCGTGTCCGTCAACGTCAAGCACCTGCACGAAGTTGTTGCCTGCCGTCTCCACTGTTGACATTTCACTGGTGACGAACATCATGGCCTTGTCGAGCTCAAGATTGGCTTTCTCATGACCGTCGTCGAGCATCTCGGCACTGGCAAACCAAAGGGCAATGCCGAAGCAAACGACGAAAACGCATGCCGTCGCCACAAGTGTCAAAAGGCTTATCCTCGTAGCAAAAGAATTTCCGAACTTTATCTTCTCAAAACTATCCATAATAGATGACAATGCCACGTCTTACTCATGTTTCCATTCTTCGATGCACCTCTTCTCCAGCGAGAAGTTCACGCCAACCTTTATCAGCTTGCGACTGT
>DAIOUH010000226.1:0-2396 GCA_036751585.1 Prevotella sp.
ACGGCAGTCTCAGCCTTGTGTGGCGTGGTCAACTTTGGCTTCGGGTCAGCCATGAACTGTCCTGCCACGGGCCTTGAGTTCTGCATGCGGCTGCTTCGGCGCGTGTAGCCGTCGCCCCAGTCGTGGAATCCGGTGTAAGGCTTGTTGATCTCGTAATCCTCGTTGCGAGACGAGCCCCATGAGGAGCGTGCCGAGGAGTTGCCGCCCCATGATGAGAAGCTGCCAGCGCTCCTGCCGCCCTCAACCTCGGTGCGCAAGTATTTCGGGTCTATCTCTGAGATGAAACGACTTGGGTTGACAAAGGCGTCCAACTTGCCATAACGCCAGCGCGTGTGTGCCCACGTGAGATAGCAATGCTTCTCGGCTCGCGTGATGGCGACATAGAGAAGGCGTCGCTCTTCCTCCAAGTCCTTTATGTTGTCCACCGACATCAGGCTCGGGAAGATGTTCTCTTCAAGCCCGACCACGAACACGGTGTTGAACTCCAAGCCCTTGGCTGCGTGGATGGTCATGAGCGTGACCTTGTCGTCGGAGTCGTCGTCGTTGTCGGAATCTGTCATCAGCGACACGGTTTGCAGATAGTCAGTCAAGTGGATGTAGTCGCCCTCGCCGTCCTCTTGCTGCGCTTGCACAAACGACGCCATTCCGGAGATGAGCGACTCCACGTTCTCGCGCCGCGCGTCGCCCTCGGGCGATTGGTCCTTTCCGAGGTCGCCCTTTATCCCGGACTTCTCAATGATCTCTTGTCCCAGCTTCAAGGCGTCTTTCTCCGTGGCCTCGTCTATGAACGAGGCGATAAGCGCGCGGAAGCCAAGGAGCTTGGCCATGGTGCCCTTGTTCACGTCGAGGGCGTGCTCAGAAGGGTGCGATATTACCTCCCACAGACTGACGCCATCTTGCTCGGCGGCAGCCACGATCTTCATTATCGTGGTGTTGCCAATGCCACGCGCGGGATAATTGATAATCCTGCGAAAAGCCTCCTCGTCGTCGGGGTTCACCACGAGACGGTAATATGCTATGATGTCCTTTATCTCCTTGCGCTGATAGAAGCTCAAGCCACCGTAGATGCGGTAGTTGGCACCCAAGCCCACGTCTGGCTTGCGCATCTCCTCCTCAAACGTGCGGCTCTGCGCGTTGGTGCGGTAGAGAATGGCTATGTCGCTGTATTTCAGATGCTCTTCCTTGACCAGTCGTTTAATCTCCCTGCACACGATGCTTGCCTCGCGCTTGTCGGAGATGGTCTCGTAGACCGTCACCTTGTCGCCGTCGGCGTTCTCGCTATACACGTCCTTGTCTATCTGGCTGCGGTTGTGTTTCATCAGCGAGTTGGCAGCCGCCACGATGTTCTTTGTGGAACGATAGTTGCGCTCCAGCTTGAACAGCTTTGCCGTGGGATAAACCTTGTTGAACTTCAATATGTTGGCGATGTTGGCGCCACGGAAAGCGTAAATGCTTTGATAGTCGTCGCCCACCACGCAAACGTGCGGGTTGTCCTTGGTGAGCAACTCCACAATCATTTGCTGGGCATAGTTGGTGTCCTGGTACTCATCCACCAAGACATACTCGAACCGCTTGGCGTATTTCTGCCTTATGTCCTCGTGCTCCTTCAGCAAGCGATATGTCTCGGTGAGCAAGTCGTCGAAATCCATCGCGTTGGCTTGCCTTAGGCGTTGCTGGTAAGCCATGAAAATCTTGTGGGTCTCCGGCATGTTGCGTCTCATGTCGCGTTGCAGGTTCTCGCCATCCTCAGCGTATTGCGTCGGCCCGCAGAGGTGGTTTTTCGACATTGATATGGCCGCGTGCACGGTGGCAGGCTTGTAGGTCTTGTCGTCGAGTCCCATCTGCTTGACTATGTTTTTTATGAGCGAGCGAGAGTCGGTCTCGTCGTAGATGGTGAAGTCGGAGGTGTAGCCAATGGCCTGGGCCTCCACGCGCAAGATATGCGAGAAGACAGAGTGGAACGTCCCCATTTGCAGGTACCTCGCCCTCTCTTCGCCCACGATGCTTGCTATGCGTTCTTTCATTTCCCTTGCCGCCTTGTTGGTGAACGTCAGCGCGAGGATGTTCCACGGCTTCAGGCCGTAATGGTTCAGCAGGTAGGCAATCTTGAAAGTGAGCACGCGCGTCTTGCCAGAGCCGGCGCCAGCGATGACGAGTTGAGGCGAGTCGCAGTAGGTCACGGCTTGCTGTTGGGCGGTGTTGAGTTGAGAGAGGATGTTTTCGTCTGTCTGCATTTATAGAGATGTTGACTTAAAATGTTGATTATTAGCTTATAAGAGATTGCGCCGCAAGACCCATCGCGATTACGCCGTGAACCCATCGCGATTCAAGCGTAAAGGCATCGCGATTCAAGCGTGAAGCCGACGCGATTCAAGCGTGAAGCCGACGCGATTCAA
>DAIOUH010000227.1:0-2316 GCA_036751585.1 Prevotella sp.
CATACATCTCAAACAGGCGATAGGTCTCAAGGCTGTAAGAGGGCGAAAGCAGGTAGACGGGCACGAGCGGGTTCATGTATTGTCCCTCCGACACCATGTTGTTCTCGCGAGTGTTCACGAACATGGCCGCCACGTCGAGGTGCATTCTGTCTTTCAAGAACTTCGAGCTGTTGCGCAACGTGAAGTTGTAACGGCTGAGGGTGTTGTTGTCCACGATGCCCTCGGCCTTCGTCGAGGCTATCGACACGAATGTCTGGTTCTTGTCGGTTCCGGTGGAGAGCGTCAGCGAGTTGCCTTCGTTGTAACCTGTCTGGAAGAAGTCCATTGGGTCATAGCTGCTTGGCTGCGTCATCTTCTCTCCCCAGCTCGCGAACTCGCCGCTGTTGGCACCGTAAGTGTTTTGGAACTCGGGGTGCACGAATGGGGTCATGAACGAGGTGTTGTTTGAGTATGTCACCGTGGTCTTGCCTTCCTTGCCTTTCTTGGTGGTAATCATGATGACACCGTTTTGTGCCTCACTGCCATAGAGGGCGGAAGCTGCCGCGCCACTGAGGGCTGAGATTGACTCTATGTCCTCCGGGTTAATCATCGAGGCACCGTCGCCCGACTGTCCCATGCCAGAGAAGTAGTCGGTGGGCTGGGTGGTCTGCAGCGATGGCATTGGTATGCCGTCGATCACGTAGAGGGCGTTGTTATTGTTGCTGATAGATTTTGTACCACGCATGACGACCTTCACGCCACCGCCGATACCGGCCGCGCTGGCGTTGATTTCCACGCCTGCCACCTTGCCGGCGAGCGAGTTCATGAAGTTGGCGTCTTTCACGCCTGTCACCTCGCTTGCCTCTATCTGCTGCACGTTGTAGGTCAGGGCCTTGGCCTCCTTCTTGATGCCGAGCGCGGTCACCACGACGGCGTCCAGTGTCTTGGAGTCTTGCGCCATGTTCACCGTCACGTTGTCGTTGCTGGCGGAAAGTTCCTTCGGGGTATAGCCGAGATACGACACCTCCAACGTGTTGGCTGGCGAAGCCTCGATATGGAAGTTGCCGTCCATGTCGGTCACGGTGGCTGTCTTCGTGCCCTTGATTCTCACGGTGGCTCCTATCACGGGCTCACCGTTCTCGTCGAGCACGCGACCCTTCACGGTGCGCTTGCTTCCCGATGATTGCTGCTGACGTGGCGCAGCCGCTTGTGCCTTGGCTTGGCGCTTGTGGATGGAGATGAGACGGTCGTTGATGTCGTAGCTCAAGTTGCCATCGAGCACCTTGGTCAACACCTCACGCAAGGGCGTGCGCTGAAACGATGCCGTGACTCGTGGGCACGACTGCACGTCATCCACGTTGTAGATCACAGACATCTTTGTCTGCCGCTCCACTTCCTTTAGCACCTGTTGCACGCTGGCGTTGCGGAATTGCTTCGTCACCGTCTGGGCTTTTGCCGTGAAGGCGCTCATAAGGAGTATGGCCACGAGAAAGTGTCTGAATAGCTTGCTGTTTTCTTTCATAGTGCTATACGCTTAGTTTTTGGTTTAAATTGAATTTTATGAATATATGGTTTTTATCGTTTGGTTTTCTTAGGTGGTTTCTCGCGTGGCAGTAGCCGCGCCCTACTTCTCGTTGATGTAGATTTGCTTGCCGTCCCTCACTATCCTCGTGTTGGTCACTATCGTCAGCGACTTGAGCACGTCCTCGATGGTCTCACGGTTCTGCAATGTCATGGCGAGCCTTATGTCGCGCACCTTTTGCGAGGTGATGTGAATGTCCACGCCGTATTTGCGCGACAGTATCTTGGCGAAGTCGCCAAGGCGTATCTCGTTGAAGTCGGCACTGTTCATCGTCCACGCGTTTGGCGTGGCCGACGTGACGGTCTTCGTGAGGCTTCCCGTGCTTTTGTCAAGGGTCACCGTCTCGCCAGGTTTCATCTCCATGGTCGTCTCGCCATGGCTTATCACGACCTTTCCCTGCATGAGCGAAGTGCTGACCACAGGGTCGTCATCGTAAGCCGAAACGTCAAACTTGGTGCCTTTCACCGTTACGTCATAGCCAGTGGTCTTAACCGTGAAGTCGTTGCCTTCGTGTTTCGCCACCTCGAAGTAGCCCTCTCCCCTCAACTCCACGTTGCGGTTGTCCACGCTGAAGTTGGTGGAATAGCGGAGTGTGGAGCCGGCGTTGAGCCACACCACCGAGCCGTCGGGCAAGGTGAGGCGCGATGTGGAGCCCATTGGCGCGGTAAGGGCGTAGAATTGTTCGGGGCGCTGCGTGGCAACGTGCCACGTGGCAAGCGCCGTGCCGAACAACAAGAGAACAACGGCTGCCACCG
>DAIOUH010000228.1:0-2221 GCA_036751585.1 Prevotella sp.
GTCTTTACTTCACCACCTTCACGGCCTTTCCGCCTCTCTTCTCTATCACCACCTGGCCGGGCTTAGCCTCGCTGATGCGCTGGCCAGAGAGGTTGTAGAGCTCAACCTTCTCGTTGTCGTTGTTCACGGGCAGGTTGGTGATGCCAGTGGATGTTGGGTCTGTGCCATCAAAAGTCGCATTCATTGTCGTTTTAAGCATAACGACATATATTTCGATTGTAGCAGTAAACTTGTTATTGACAATATCGCCATTCAAGGTGATATTTGCTTTTTGTTTTCCCCAAAAAGGAACGGAGACGCTAACTTCATTGTTAGTGGTTGTCAAATGTGTCTTTCCATCTGTGGTTTCTCCATCAATATCAGTAACAGTAATATCTCCCAGCTCCAAATCTTTTCCCATTATCTTATAAGAAAAGTCTTTGAGTATGACCGTGTATTTGCCATCATCCTGTTTGTTCACTGCAATGGTTTTTGTGGATGTGTTTCCATCCATTGTGAAGTCGCCCGTGTAGTCCGTTGCGAAGCAACTGACAGCCACGAGAACCAGCGTGAGAAGTGTGAATAGTTTCTTCATGATAATTTCTTTTTGTTGTTATTGAAAAATGTTTTTGATGTCTTAGAACCTGTAGCCGAAGCCGGCGTTGAGGAAAATGGGGTGCATGGTGAACGCCACGGTGTGGAAGTCCGACTTGAAGATGTTGCAGAACGAGTAGGTCAGGTCGGCGAACAGCGAGAAGTGCTTGTAGGCGTTCCACGAGAATCCGGCTTGCGCACCCCAGTTGAAGCGGCGCAAGTCGTCGTCGAAGTTGTATATCGCCGAGCTGCCGTTGTCGAACGTCACCTTCTCGCCCGTTGGCGTGCCGTTGCGCAGGTAGCCGTCGCTCACGAAGCCGTTGAACTCGTTGGAGAGGCAGTAGGAGAGAAACAAGCCGCCCCTTAGCTTCCATCGCGAGTTCACGCGGTAGTTGGCAGTGATTGGCATCGTCAGGTCGTTGCTGTTGTAGAGGGTCTTGTCGTATCCCGTGAAATATCCCGCCACGCGGTCGCCGTTTTGTATTATCGCCGTGTGGTAGTTTTTCACGATAGCTCCTGTCGCCATGCGCTTGGTCTCGAGTCTCAGTCCCGAGCCCACGCCCCATCTGCCGAGCCATTTCGTCACCGCGCACTCAAGCGTACCGTTGAGCTTTGGGTCAAAACTACTGATGTGGCGAATCTCGCGCGGCAACCCGAGAGGTGTCGCGCCACCGATGTTGAGGCCAGCCTTCAGTTCGAGCTCCCATCCTTTCTTGTTCATCTGCTTGAGGTTCTCGTCGCGGTCGCCAATGCTCTCTTGGGCGGTAGCGGAGATGGAGAATGCCATGAGCAGGAATAGTAATATCTTGTTTTTCATCTTAGTATGCTTCGTAGTTGATGTGGAACTCGTCTATATACAGTGTGCTGCCCACCGCGCCTATGAACTTGGCTCCGTCCTTGCTCGACGAGGCTATGATGGCGAAGCTGTATTTGCCGGCTATCATCTTGTCCATGTCAAACGTCTTGCCGTTCATTGGCTCAAACGGTATGGTGAACTTCGTCCACTCATCGGTCTCCTTGCGGTCGTTGAGCTCAGCCTTTAGTACGATGTTGGGGCTCGTCAGCGAGTTGAGCTTCGTGTCGGTGCCATCGAGCCATGGCACGTCTTTCGTCACCTCATACACCACGGCGTAGATGGAGAAGTCGTCCTTGGCTCCGCTCACCACCTTTGAGTCGCCGTCGGTCACCGTCGGGCCTGCCTTATACTTGTAGTATCCCGTCATCGACACCGGCTTGGTGTTGAAGAATGGTATTCCGAAATGGGTCGAAGATGCCATGTTGCCGAAATTCACGGCAAAGGAGCCGAGGAAGATGTTGCCAGCCGCTATTGGCGCCCCAAACATCGCACCAATGGCACCTGTGCTTATCGTCGTCAGCTTGGCGCACTTGCCCTCCACGCCGCCGTCGGCCTGGCTCGTGGGATAGTCGTAAGCCGTGGGGTTCGACGACATGAGCGTGATCATCGCGCCAGGGTTACCCGTGCCCCAGTCCACTTGCTGTCCGCCAATCTTCTCGTAGAATATCTGGAACTGCGGTTCGTCCTTGCCATCATCGTCGGTGTCGGCCATGTAGTAGCGTATGTCATCGAAATGGTAATCAGACGGTGTGGCGTTGCTTGCCACCCTCACGGTGTAGGTCTTCTTCCAAG
>DAIOUH010000229.1:0-2204 GCA_036751585.1 Prevotella sp.
GCACTCTTAATCAAATCAGACACAAAAGTATAGGCATCATAAATTTGCCCATCATAAAACACGCCCTGCTTCGGCTTTGCATTGCCCTCATCCAATCTGTGGAACACCTCATCTATACGCTTGTCTGTTTTTTGTTGATGTCTCTGCATTTCCAGTTGATTGTACTCAATCGTTTCCAAGCGGCTGAACACAGAAGCGTTTTTCACCATAAAATGACGCAAGGAAACAAAGGCTCGCATGATTTGAATATTTACATCTATTGCAGTTTGTGAACGAAGGACACTACTAAGCATAGCGACGCCTTGTTCTGTGAATGCATAAGGTCGCTTCTTGATATTTTGTCCTCGCCCTGCGTTCAAAGTCACAATCTGTGATTTTGAACATTCTTCCATTGTTAACTGAAACCTAAAATCAGCAGGAAATCTCTGAATATTACGTTTGACTGCTTGATTCAAAATTCTTGTCTCTACACCATATAGCGCCGCCAAGTCTTTGTCAAGCATAACTTGCTGTCCCCTAATCACTTTTATTAGAGACTCTATATTATCCACGAAAGCCAACTGGTCACGATTTGTTACCAGTTCGCCATTCTCTGTCTTTTCTGTTATATCTGCCATTTATATAGCTATAAATTGTATCTATCAAGGCTGGTACGTTATTGGCATATACATCCTCACCTGTACGTTTTTGCCGTTTTGCTGGCCAGGCGTGAAGGAGGGCATGCCCTTAACCGTCATGGCGGCATGGCGGTCGATTATGGGATTCACGGGCTGCAGCACGCACACGTCCTTCACCTTGCCGCTCTTGTCGACAACGAAGCTCATGTATACCTTCGCGGGACCTGCCAGCCGCACGCTTGGCTGGCTCACGTGGCTGAGATATTGCTTCAAGGCATCGCTGCCGCCTTTCATCTTGGGTTGCTTCTCCACATTACTATATATAGAGTCTCCATCCATGACGTTTGGCTGCATCGCTAATCGCGGAGTCATTTGTTCAGCCTTCTTGGTAAAGAGCTTCCTGCCCAGGCGTGAGAGCGAATAGGCATAAGCGTCGAGAGGCATGGTGGCTATATAAGTTTGGGTTGAGCTCAGGGATGTGGCCTTGATGAGAAAGCACAAGTATCCGTTTGCAGTCCACACGCCGTCAATCTCGTAGGCAACCATGTTGTTGAAGAAATTGTCACCAAGGGGTTGGAAGAGCAAGTCGTAGAAATCTTGCGGCTCATTGCGGTTCATTATGCCCGAACTGACAAGGTTGCTCGCGTAATACGCCTTTTCCGTGGTAAGGTCATAGACCACAACACGGTCATCGCTCGCGGCCTTGAACTCCGACAACTTGCCAGGCTCAACATTCAAGCTCACGCGGTAGGCAATCCAATGGTTAGGCTCATATCCCACAATACGGGCGGAAGCCGTGACATAGCAGAAACGGCGGTCATCGGGAATCTCACGAAACGTCCCTGTCACCGGAGTGCCATAACGTTGGCTGATAGACGTGGCGAGAGAATCGAAGCCCAACGTGGCCTTATCGGCAAGGCTCTCGCTGATGATGCGTTGCAGGTTGGGAACATGGCTATAGCCCACGACTTCCGGCCACTCAATGTCGTAATCGACGACATTGATGCCAGAGCCTTTGCGCAACAAGAGGTGTTTCTTCTCGTAGCGCACGCTGTAACCCACCGTGCGGTTGTCTACCGTCTGCGCCTCAACATTGACAAGGGCCATGCTGAGGATTATTGCCATAAGCCATTTCTTCATTTCCTTCATTCCTTTCTTTTGTTTCTTTCCAATTCACTCCACCTCGTTGTCGAGCGAGAATCCCATCTTGCTCCTCACCTTTACCACCACGCCCCATGTGGCGACGACAGCGAGCAACGTCAGGACAAAGAACTTACGATAGCCGAGAGCCTCTTCCAAGCCGCCAGCCACGAGCCCGGGCAACATGAGCGACAGCGTCATCAACGCCGAGGCTATGGCGTAATGGGACGTGCGAAACTCGCCACGATTATAATATATGAGGAACATCATGTATGCCGTGATGCCAAACCCGACGCCCGCTTGCTCCACGAATACTGCCATGGAAACCACGACGAGACTCTCCGGAAGCGCGTAGGCGAGGAAGATGTATATGACTGGCGGCAGCGAGTAGGCCACTGCCATGGGACAGAGCCAATGGCGCAATCCGCCACGGCTCACGGCGATGCC
>DAIOUH010000230.1:0-2197 GCA_036751585.1 Prevotella sp.
GTGAATTGGAACACGCTGTTCTTGGAGTCGGCGTCGTCTGTGAGCTTGGTCAAGCCAAAGTTGTAGCGACCGTCTATCACGAAGCGGTTGAACTCGTAGGATATTCCTACCGGGATGCTGAAGTCTACGCTCTTGATGCCGGGGAAGTTGGTTGACACGCTCACGCCGTTTACCGATACCGTGGCCTTGTGCCTCACGTTGAAGCCAGGCTGGATGCCGAGCTTTACGGCAAGGCCCTTTGCCACGTAGACGTTGGCGAGGATGGGCACGTTGATGTAGTCGAGCTTCGCGCTTGCCTCTCCTGTATAGCCATCTTCGGTTTCACCGGTGCCCTTGCATCCCTGCATGGAGTAGAGCGCGCCGGCTGAAAGGCTGAAGATGGGTGAGAGCCTGAATTCAAACTCAGCGCCAGCGGCAAGACCGACGCGGGCATCGGTGCCATCGCCATCGGTGATGTTTGCCACGTTGAGGCCAATCTTGGGCTGGATGGTGACGGAACCTGTCCTCCATTGCGCGAACGATGCCACGCTTGTGAATAATGCCATTACGGCAATGATAAATACCTTCTTCATAATGTGAATTTATGGATTGATGTTATGGTTTCGTTTGCGTTGTTAGTCTTGAAAAACTGAATGGTTGTTTCTTCTGGTGCAAATTTAGGCAAAAAGAGCGTATGCTCCAAGTGATGAGGCCATTAATTTCGCGGTTTTTGTACCAATCATCAATGCGCTTCGAGCCAGTTGTCGCCCCAGCCTGAGTCTGCCGTGAGAGGCACGTTGAGCTTGGCGGCGTTCTGCATCTCTTGCATCACAATCTCCTCTACCTTTTTCTCCTCGCCAGGATAGACGGAGAAGTTGAGCTCGTCGTGCACCTGGAGAATCATCTTTGAGCGGAGTCCCTCGGCCTTGAACCGCCTCCATATCCGTATCATGGCAATCTTGATGATGTCTGCCTCGGAGCCTTGTATAGGCGCGTTGATGGCGTTGCGCTCGGCGAAGCCACGCACGGTGTTGTTGCCCGACTTGATGTCTGGCAGATACCTGCGCCTGCCAAACATGGTCTCGGCGTAGCCTTTCTCTCGTGCGCTCTCCTTGGCTTGCTCCATGTATTGATGCACCTTGGGGAAGGTATGGAAGTAGTCGTCGATGAGTTGCCTGGCCTCCTTGTTGCTTATGTCCATTCGCTGCGCGAGCCCGAAGGCGGTGATGCCATAGATGATGCCGAAGTTGGCTTGCTTGGCCTTCTTGCGTTGTGCGTCGGTCACGTCTTGCATGGGTTCCTTCCATATCTTCGACGCCGTGGCGCGGTGAATGTCGAAACCCTCGCGGAATGCCTCAATCATGTTGTCGTCGCCCGAGAGGTGAGCCATGATGCGGAGCTCTATTTGCGAATAGTCGGCTGAGAACCACTTGCAGCCCTCGTCGGCAATGAAACACTTTCTTATCTCCTTGCCGTCGTCATCGCGCACGGGTATGTTTTGCAGGTTCGGGTCGCTGCTCGACAGTCTGCCCGTGGCGGTGATGGCCTGGTTGAACGACGTGTGTATGTGGTCATCTTTCTTGTCGATAAGCTTTGGCAGCGCCTCCACGTAGGTGCCCAGGAGTTTCTTCATGCCTCGGTAGTTGAGAATGTCGTCCACGATGGGTGCCTTGCCCCTCAACTGTTGCAGCACCTCCTCGGAGGTGACATACTGTCCTGTCTTGGTCTTCTTGGGCTTGTCCACCAACTGCATCTTGCCGAAGAGGATGTCGCCCACTTGTCTTGGCGATGAAATGTTGAACGGTTCACCAGCCTCCTCGAAGGCGCGGCTCTCGTATTGGTTCATCCTGTCGGTGAACACCTTTTGCGTCTCCTTCAACTGGTCGGTGTCGAGGCGCACGCCGTTTATCTCCATGTCGGCAAGCACCTTGACCAGCGGCATCTCTATGTCCTCGAAAAGTCTGCGGGCGTTCACCTCATCGAGCTTTTGCTCCAACACGTTTCTCAGTTGCAGCGTGACGTCAGCGTCTTCGGCTGCGTATTCATAAACCTCCTCTGGCTTGAGGTCGCGCATGTTTTTCTGGTTCTTGCCTTTCTGCCCAATGAGCTCTTCGATGTGCACGGTCTGATAATTGAGCAGGGTTTCTGCCATGTAGTCCATGTTGTGGCGCAACTCCGGATGCCATACATAGTGGGCGAGCATGGTGTCGAACATCTG
>DAIOUH010000231.1:0-2174 GCA_036751585.1 Prevotella sp.
GCTGGTCTACGGAGACACAGCTACGCGCGAGACGGTCGTGTATGTAATCCGCCACTATGCGCTGTTCCCTCAAGTTCTTCTCGCTCCATGGCCCAGGAGTAGTCATGGTGCCAGCCAAAGCCATGGTCATCCATCTTTGGTCTCGCCGCTCCACCAGCACCTCGGGCGTAGCCATGAGCCACGTACCCGAGAGCGCAATGCTCACGAGAGCGACCATCTGGTGAGGATACATTTGGCACGCCTTGGCAAATACCTCGTTGGTATCCAGCGGCTCAGCAAGTCGCAAGTCGTCACGGCGGGCAAGCACGACCTTCTTCAAGCTCGTGCTTGCCAATTTTGCCTTCATCCTTTCAAAGGCTCGTTGATAGTCTTGTCGGCTTTCCTTCTCCACGAAGTCGTGAGCCTTAGCCTCAGCGACAGGCGGCACGTCCATCACCTCATGGGTTGCCACGTCCAAGAAGACCAGGCGAGACGACGCGTCAGCATGGAATGGCGCGAACACGAAACCACTTTTGTCCCTAAGGTCGCCAATGCCATCAAGCGCATGCGCCTTGCCTGCCAAACGATGATATTCTGTCTCATCTGGCAGCCGATACATCACCTCGTCAATGCACTTGGTGTCAGTCATGCTTCCTTGGCGAGATGATATAGTTGGTCACGTGCACGGTCGATATGAGTTCTCCCTGCGAGTTCTTTATGTCTATCTGCCACTCATGCAGTGTGGTGCCCTTGTGCATCAACTTGCCGTAGGCCGTCACCGTGTCGCCTTCCCTTACGGCAAGCACATGGCTCCCGCTCACGTTTATGCCCACCGGAATCTTCTTCGGACAAAGCGCCATGGAGCCAACGCCGGCGAGGTTCTCAGCCAACGCCAACGACGCGCCACCCGACAAGAACCCAAACGGCTGACGGTTGGTGCTGTTCACTTTCATGCGAGCCATGCAAGTATCGTCTTCCGGGGTGGAGAAAAACTCCATGCCAAGCGTACGGCTCAATCCTTCTTGCGACTCGATTATCTTCTTTTGCTCTTCTATATTCATGAGATCTTGTTTTTTTACTGTCCTGCAAACTTACGATTATTTTCAGACATCTCAAAGAAAAATAATTCCAATATTGCTTATCGGCCTCTAAGAAAAGCTAACGACAGTGAAACAACACGGCGACTAAACAATTAATCTTCTTTTATTTTGCTATATCAGATATTTTGTAATAAATTTGCGACAAACAAACAACATAAACATTAATAACACGTGAAAAAGCTAATAGCACTTATCACTGGAGCGACAAGCGGCATTGGCGAGGCTTGCGCCCGCCGCTTCGCCATGGGTGGCTACAGCATCATAATGACAGGCCGCAACAGCAAGCGTCTTGAAGAGATAAAAAAGGAGTTGGAGGCAAAGGGAACAGCCGTGCTCACGCTTTGCTTCGACGTGCGCGACAGGGCGCAAACCATAGAGGCCGTGGAATCGTTGGGCGACGAATGGAAAAACGTTGACGTGCTGATAAACAATGCCGGCCTCGCCCGTGGACTGGAACCAGAATACGAAGGCGACTTTACCGACTGGGACGAGATGATTGACACCAACATAAAGGGTCTGCTCAACATGACACGCCTAATCGTGCCTGAAATGGTGGAGCGCGACCACGGCCACGTGATAAACATTGGCAGCGTTGCCGGCGATGCCGCATACGCTGGCGGTGGCGTGTACTGCGCGACCAAAGCGGCAGTCAAGGCCTTGACCGACGGGTTGCGCATCGACGTGGCGCACACTAAGGTGCGGGTGACCGACATTAAGCCAGGACTTGTAGAGACCCACTTCTCCAACATCCGTTTTCATGGCGACAACGAGCGCGCCGACAGCGTGTACCGTGGCATAGAGCCGCTCCGTGGCGACGACATCGCCGACGTGGCTTTCTATGCGGCAAGCGCGCCAGAGCATGTGCAGATTGCCGAGGTATTAGTACTTGCCACACATCAAGCCAACGGCACTGTGATACACAGGGATTTGTAGACTGGTTGAAAATGAATATGGAACCGAAACGCTGCCACTGGTGCAACCATGGCAATCCCCTTTACATAAAATACCACGACACGGAATGGTGCGTTCCCGTACACGATGACCACAAGCTGTTTGAGATGCTGCTGTTGGAGTCGTTTCAGGCCGGTCTGTCGT
>DAIOUH010000232.1:0-2154 GCA_036751585.1 Prevotella sp.
GAATCGCGTCGGCTTTACGCTTGAATCGCGTCGGCTTTACGCTTGAATCGCGTCGGCTTTACGCTTGAATCGCGTCGCCTCTACGCTTGAATCGCGATGACTAATCACTGAGAAGGCAGATGGGCTTGTAGGATAGACATGGTAATATATGCGCGCCGCATCATCTATATACTTGAATTGAAACTATCAAATAATGGAGGAATGAAGGCTGCCGAAAACCAGATTAACGAAAGAAACTATACCAAGCCATTCCATGCCGACAGTAGAAAGGTTATAGCCCTTGCCGTGGAACTTGACAACATGGGCAAGGGGCTTATTGACTGGAAGGAAGTAAAATGAATATTTAGCAAATGATTAACCCCGAAAGCCTTTGCGTTGACTTTCGGGGTTAATGATAACTATTTACCGCCATTCACATTATGGCATGATGGAAGGCGGAGTATGATGGACAGAGATTATCTCTTGATTATTTTCCCTACGAGATTGTTCATGTAAACCCTGACATCGGTCCAACGGTAGTAGGGACCCTTGTATGCCTTGATAGGCAACGTGGCCTCGTTCTCGTTGAGCAGCACCTTCACCAGCACGTCTTTCTTTGGGTGCTTGGCATCCTTATAGAACACGAACTGGACGTTGCACGCCATCGGGAACACGTTGTACACGTCCCAGTTCTCGGTGTCGATATTGTCGAGCGAGGAGCGTGGGTTGCCATAGCCATTGATGTTGAGCAGGCAGACGAGCGGCAATACGTCGCTCTCGTGGGCAAAGCGCATCGTGGCTCCAGGATGAGGCAAGGCTACGCATGAGTCGGCTGTCTCCATGATGTTCTTCACGAGGTTGAGCTGGGTGTACATTCCCGCGCCGTCGTTGAGCTTGTTTGGTCCTGCGTAAGAATACCAGAACGCCGTGGTCATGAGCCATTGGTTGTAGAGCTCGCCTTCGGAGAAGATGTCCCACATGGGCTTGAACTGATGGCGCAGCTCGGTGTTTTGCAAGGCTATTGTCGTGTTGAACAGTTGCGTGGCGAGCGCACTCTCGTTCACGTGTTTTGCGTATTCCGGGTCATTGAAGAGGGTTTTCATCATGTGTGGAGCCTTGTTGTGGCGCTTCTTAAACGCGTTGAGGCTGTCCACGGCTGCCGTGGTGTGGGTGAGCGAGGCGTAAGGGCTTGTTGAGTCATCGTTCATGTAGTACATGTCGTGGTAGGACGCGTCGCTCTTGAACTTGATCTTAGGGTTGAGCGCGGCGAGCTGCAGCAGCTCGTTCTCCATGGAGAGAATGCAGCGAATGACCACCGTGGAACGTGCGTCAACGTTGGTTACCCCGGCGAAGACCTGCGGGAAACGCTCAAACATGCGCTTGGCGATGCCGCGGTGCTGTTCGGCTCCGAGCTGCGTGAGTTCTCCCTCACGGCTCATGCCTTGCGCGCGCATTTCCTTGACCAAGGCGAACACTTCCTTGCCGCGCGGAGTGAGCTTGCCGAGAGAGTCGGCATGGGCAAGGGTGTAGTAAGGCTTGTTGAAGGCGTTTTTGCCGATGAGCCAGCGAGAGCCGTGTCGGCCGTAGTGACTGATATAAAACGGCTCATAACCACTTGGTGATGGCGTGAGCTTCTTTGTTGGCACAGGATAGTCGCGGTAGTTGTTAGCCGCGAGGTTCGGGTTTTCCTTGATTTCTTGTCTTGTGCGTTGGGCGTTGATGCCAATCAGCGGAAGCGAAAGAAAGACAAGCAGAAGGATGTTTTTTTTCATGTCTTGGCTTTTAATAAAGTTTAGTGTAAGAAATATTCTTAATTGTATTGCACAAAGTTAACAATAACTATTGAATCTTGCAAGCATGGCGTTGCAGTTTAAGCTATTTTGTGTTACTTTGCGGTGCTTATAAGTAGTTTGAGCGCGTGTTTTTTTGCTTTTAATAGGCAAAAAGTCTTGAAAATATTTGTAAGTGTGGGAAATACGCCAACCTGACGAAAGATTTGAACTGCGGAATTTGCGGCATTGATTATAATTGCCTAAATTTGCCGTCGAGAGTCGACTTCTCAGACGGGAGTCGGGTAACCTATACTTATGACGGAGGAGGACGGAAGTTGAGGACAGACCATTACGTGAACCCATTGACGGCATCGGTGCCGCAACTGGCAGGAGGCACGGGCAC
>DAIOUH010000233.1:0-2135 GCA_036751585.1 Prevotella sp.
ATTTGGCGTAAGCCTTGAGGTTGTTTATCGTGACACTGTTGAGCGCGTCGAAATAAGTGCTCTGATAATACCACCGCGGGTCGCCGTCGTTCATGTGGTTCAGCAACACGAGTGCGGCGCTGACGCGTCCCTCCTTGTGGAGCATGGGCACGATGCCATTGTAGACCATGCGCTCCTGCACGTCGCGATAGTGGTCGGTGGCATAGAGCGTGGAGCTCTCGCGGTCCTCAGCCGACTTGGCGTCGAGCCATTTCATCTCCCCGGCAAGCCACTTGTCGAAAGACGCGCTCAAACGAGCCTCGGTGAAGATGGCGTTGGCGGCATAGATGGCGCGCGCGTTGTCCTTCATGCGCTGTGTGCCGGCGAGCGTCATGGCCTTGCCGAGGTCCGCCTTCGCCTTGTCGTAGAGCCCAAGCTGGTGCTCTATGCAACCTATCGCCGTCTGCCAAAGGCAAGGCGTGGCGGTCTTGCCCTCGCTCACGACAGAGTTAGCGAACGTGATGAAGCGGTTGGCCTCAGCCGTGGTGATGTTCTTGGCATCTATCTCCTTCATCCACTCGTCGAGGCCCTCCTTTGTCTCCTCGCTGGTGGAAAAGGGTAGGCGGCGCGCGCCATACACGTCCATGGTCTCCTGCACGTTGTTCACGAAGTCTTGCACGAGATATGGCAGCGTGGCTGAGTTGGGGTTGTCGGCATACACCTTCTTTATGCCCGCGAGGTTGCGATAGCCCCGCACGCAGTATTTCAGGCTCTGATAGTCTTCCTGCTCAGCATAGGTCTCTATCGCCTGGCTCTTCTTACCCGTGCGCCATAGGCATCCAGCGTAGATGTTGCGCGCCATGTCGCGATACACGCTTGGCTGCATGCGCTTGCCGGTGGAGTTCCAAAAGGTGATGCCTTCCTGGTATCGCTTGAGACCGAGAAGGGCACGCATGCGCATGAGGTTGTATTGGGCACGGAGACGCTTGCCCTGATAGGTCTTGGATGCCTGCAAGAGGTTGGTGAGCGTTGACGTGCAGCGCGCCAACTGCTGCTTGGTGGGATAGTCCCACGCGTTGAAGTTGACGCAATTGTCGAGATAGCTGTTCAGCCTGCGGCAGTAGGCCAGCATCTCAGCGTCTTTCAGCCTCTTGGCCTTGGCCATCACCTCATTGTTGCCTCCCCACCTATAGCTTGGCAAGTCGGCCTTGCCTACATATCGTTGCCAGAACTTCTCGGTGGCGTCGGTGAAGCGGTCGCCCATGAGCGAGCGGTTGAACACGGAGAAAAGATAGTTGTTGTGGCGAGGCGCTTCCGACACGCACGCGTGTGCGGCTGTGGCGGCAAGCAGCATCAGGACAAGACTACCTGTAAATCGTCTTAAAATTATCATAGCTGAATCGTTTTATGTTCTTTTGGTTCAAGTCGTAGAGTATGATCTCGTGGTTGGCGGAGCTCCTCGCGTCGTCCACCGCCTTCTTCGCCTTGAGAATGTCGCTCAGTTCTGGTTGCCTCACGGCAACGCTGTCGCCCGGCAACACGGGCAGGTCGTCGTCGCCATGCATTATGCCCACGTATTTGCCTCCACGGAAGAGCACGTGCCAGGTGAAGAGCGGGTAAGCCGTGGAAAGGTCCAAGCCATAGCCGCGGAGATAACGCACGTATGGCATCACGTCCTTGATGTCGAGGATGGGCTTGCGCACGGCGAGCTTGGTCACGTCGCCCGTGTTGTACATCATCAGCACGCCACGGTCGGCAGGCGGCGCGGGTTGCGAGAGCTGGTGCAGGCGTATGGTGACCGAGAGCTTCATGCCGCGGTCGTGGCACAGCGCGCGGAGACGGCCAAGAAAGGCGAAAAAGGCTTGGCGCGTGGTCATGGTCCAGTCGCAATCGACCTGCATCTCCTTGGCAGCGGCCATGTCGTTGGTCTCGTTCATCTGCAGGACACGCCTCAGTATCTTCTCCGCCAACCCGTCGTGCGGCTGGCTCATGCAGCCGTTGACGATGAAGACCACGGGCACCACCTCCACCGTCTTGGGGAACGTGCCATCAAATGCCATGGTGGCGTTGGGTCGCGGTCCGTCGTCGCCAGGCACCACGTCGAAATAGCGGCAATAGACCTTCCCTACCCCATGGCGCGCGAGGAAGGCACGCTC
>DAIOUH010000234.1:0-2095 GCA_036751585.1 Prevotella sp.
TGTCGGAGAGTTGCACGTTGAGGTTGCCATCAGCCGCCCAACCTCCATGGTCGTTATATTCTTTCAGCCTCAACTCGTTGACCCATATCTCACCGCTCTTTTGACCAGACGAGAGGTTCCTCACGCCTATGATCATTGTCTTCACCTCGCCGAGAGTCGGGTTTCCCATCACCGTCACCTTGTTGTTTGGTCGGCTGTTGTCGTAAGCCACGTAGGGCCGAGTGAACGAGGCCGTGCCAAGTGCGCGGGCGCGGTTGCGCTCCCTCTTCACGTTGGTGAGAAGGGCAAGCGGAATGTCGAGCATATTGTCATCGGGCCACACCTTGCGTATGTCCTCTATGCTGTAGCGGCTGTACTTGTTGTTTGGCGCCGTGAGCTTCAGTGGAATCTCATATTCATAATAGTTGCTCTTGTAGTCGGAGCCCAACCTCACGAACAGCGCGAGCTGGTTGTCTTGCAGGTCGGTCGCGTTCACCTCTTCGGCGTTGGCGTGCACGAACATCTGCAGTCGCTTATAGCGTCGCATGTCGAGCGTGGTGTTCTTGTACACGCATTTCGACTCCCCTGCCGAGAGATTGCTCACGTTGATTTGCAGCGACTGCTCGTTGTCCTCCACGAGTTGTGGCTGTGTAGGGTCTTGCCCACGCTGTATGCCAGGAGGCAACACGTAGTTTACAGGTGTCTTGTCGTTGTTTTCCTCTATGCTTACCGATGCCGTGGTTATGGTTCCGGTCTGCGTACCGGCGTTGTCGAGGTTCTGCGTGTAAACACGCCATGTGCCACGCACGAGGTCGAGCGACGCGAAGCGCATCACTATGGGCTTCTTGAATCCCGTGAGGAACATTCGCATGAACCTTATGCTGGAGAAGTCGTTTATGCCCCCCACCCGCTTCTCGTATTGGTCCACGGGTATGCGGAAGAGATACCACGTGAAGGTCTTCATGCCCTGACGCGTGCTGGAGGCAGCGTCGCGCTTGTCCACGATATAGTTCTTGCCCACCTGCAAGTCCTCGGGACGTATGGAGACCCTGTATTGGTAATACTTCTCATACTCATTGAGGGTGAAGTCTTGGTTTATGTCTTCCACGTCGGGGCCGCTCTTGTACGACGTGTCGTAGGTCTCGGTGCGGTTGTCGGTGTCGGGCGAATTGCCTTGTGGGTTGTTGATATACTTGTATCGCCTCAGTATGTCAAAACGTTCTCGGTCGTAGTCGGAGCCGCGGAAATAGTGGTAGTCGTCGTGTGCTGGGTCTGCCCAAATGGAGTCGAACACGGCTTGCGACACCTTGCCTTGAATCTGCTTCAAGAAGTCTTGGTAACTGTCAAACTGCTGCTCCTCGGTATCGTTCAAGCCGTTGTAGCCCAAGTCTTGCATCGCCCTTGCGCCCTTTGTGGTGGCGAAGGCATAGGTTTGCGTGGTCTGCGTGGGAATCTTTCCCCATTGCGTGTAGGTGAAATTCTGTGAGCCGTCCACGGGCAAACCGCTTTCATAAAACTTCTTGCCGTCTTTCAGCACGTCCTCCGACACCTCACCGAGGTTGATATAGAAGTCGCCTCCCTCTGCCGCCTCGCCTTTTTCCTTCTCATGGATGAATGGGTCGAGCATCCAGAACTCCACATACTCTATGTTTGCCTGCTGGAAGTCGTTGGTGTCGAGTCGCCTCATCATGCCGCCCCAATGTTGTTCGGGGTTCTTGAGGGTGCCGTCAAAGTTAAGGTCAGGGTTGAAGTTGTAGGGGCCTCGCTCGTTAGGGTAATAGGCGATGTTCATCACCGAGAGCGTAGACGTGGCTCCGTTGTAGCTGCTTTGGTCGCGGTTTGGATACAGTTCGCGCACGTAGACCTCCCTCATGTAAGGGTCGGAGAGCATGGCGAGGTCGCTCTTGATGTGCGCTGGAGTGAGCGATGACGAGCGACGGGTGAAGAGCGGGTCTATGGTGTACCATGCCATCTGCGAGCGGTTGAAGCCAGACCGAAGCGTGCTCTTGTCGGCACTCTCGGCGAACATGGAGGGCACGGAGGAGAGAATCCACGACGTGGGCTCCAACACGGAAATCTTGTCGGTGGTGCCCTCGAAGTCGTCAATATACGAGGC
>DAIOUH010000235.1:0-2080 GCA_036751585.1 Prevotella sp.
AAAGGTCCCTCGGGTATGCTCGCCGCGCTGATTATGGGTGGCGTGGTCTGCACTGCGTTGTCCATGGCTGGCAGTTTCATTACCGACTTGAAGATTGGCTACTGGCTTGGCACTACCCCATCAAAGCAGGAGACATGGAAGTTTCTTGGAACAATCGTCAGCGCGGCGACTGTCGTTGGTGTCATGATAGTCTTGAATAAGACCTATGGATTCGCGAGTGGCCAACTTGCCGCACCACAGGCCAATGCCATGGCTGCTGTCATCGACCCACTGATGAATGGTGTTGGTGCGCCATGGATTCTTTATGGCATCGGTGCCGTAATAGCTATCATCCTCGACCGTTGCCACATCCCTGCCCTTGCGTTTGCCCTTGGCATGTTCATTCCTCTTGAGCTCAATGTGCCGCTTGTCGTTGGTGGAGCTATCAACTGGTTTGTCACTACTCGTTCAAAGGATGCCGAGGTAAACAAGGCACGTGGAGAGAAAGGCACGCTCATTGCCAGCGGCTTCATTGCTGGTGGAGCATTGATGGGTGTTGTCTCAGCCCTTCTTAAATTTGGCGGCATTGAACTTTCGGTAGCTGACCAATGGTGGAGCAATCCAATGTCGGAGATGACCTCCCTACTCGCCTATGTCTGCCTTATCTGCTACTTCATCAAGGCTACGAGGGTAAAAAAATAATAAGCATAGTATATTTCCTGAAAAAGCTTGAGACTTTACGCGAGGTCTCAAGCTTTTTTATTCTGCTTTTGTTCAGATAGATGGGTTCACTCTTCCCATCCCACAGAATCAAAGCCTTCCGTGAAAAACGAGAATGAACCGGAACGCTTGGACAATTGCTCAACTGGGTCAACCACTTCATTATGTGGATTATTGTCTATTTTAGGTTCTTCGTCACTACTTCCACTCATAAGAGGAGACTCTTGGCCTAAATGTATAATGTTCGTTTCCGGTTTTATATATTTCTTTCGAGTGCTCATTGCTAAAAGGTTTTGATTGTGTTTTATCGTTTGATAGTTTTTCTGCCGTTGGTTATTACTATTCCCTTGTATCCTTGTGGGCATGGTCTTCCATCAATGGTATAAGCCGCTGACTTGATTCCATGTTCGGTAATCCTGCCAATAGCGGTCGCGTTATCGCCCGTGAATACATAGTATGGCTTGGCGGCAGAGCTTTCGGCATCGGCCGCTGGTATGGCAAGGTAAGCCTTATGTTCGCCATTTTGAAAAGCGGCACCGTTTTTTGCGCCCCAATAGAAGCCGACACCATTGCCATCCTTGTTGGCAAGCAAGTAGAATAAATCACCATCGTTTCCGGTTGTGCTTGTCTTTATGTCGGTACCCTTCAGTTGATTGTAATCGTCCGTAAAGCCTTCCTCCGTTGACGTGTCAAGATTATATTGCCCTTGCGCGCCTTTCATCACTACGGCTGTGGACTTTGGCAACGTCTCACCTTCCTTATAAGTGCGACTGGGGACAATTTTTCCATTTTCCACTCTCATTGTGTATGCCGTAATACCTGTGGGTACTTTTAGCGCACGACCACTATAATATAATGTGGCATAACCAGTAGGGCCTATTGTTACAGCGTCCTTGGAGATGATGGAAATCTCATCGAGAAAGAATGCCGAGCCACTAAAGGTAATGCTGCTAAGTTGACTGTTGGAGTTTATCGGAACAGGAGCGTCAAGCCACTGCTTCTCTTTCATAACAATAGTTTGTTCTTTTTGGGTATTGTCGCTAAATTCCATCTTAATGGTCAATACTGTATCCTTGCTATTAGTTGAAGGGGCACACCTAAAATTGAGTATGCCATTTATCACTCCAATTTTTTCGAGATCTTTAATAGTGTAAACTTTCTCAACTTTAAGACATTGGTACCCTTTGTACAGCGTACTGCTCGCATTATCAACAGCAAATGCATTGGTAAATTTATAATCTCCCACGTATACATCATCCTTGATTTCTCCACCATTGCCTCCACTGCCATTATAACCAGCAAAACCATCATAATATACCTCGTTTTTTAATGGCTCTCGCTTGGTCGTCAATTGGTAGGACGCGGTTTGGTAAGCAAAATC
>DAIOUH010000236.1:0-1931 GCA_036751585.1 Prevotella sp.
AAATATGGCGCGCCAAACCGTGACGGGCTGATAGACTATATCTCCCACTGCAAGCGCGACTTCGCGCCGACCACCGATTTCCAATACAGCTGTCTCAATTTCATCACCTTGCAGCGCATCATCGAGAACATATCAGGCGAGAGCCTCAATGTCTTTGCCAAGAAGCACATTTTTGATGTCCTTGGCATGAGTCATACCGACTACACGCCATCTCCCGCTTTAGCCAAGTTGTGTGCCCCGACCGAGAAGCAGGCTGACGGCAAATGCCTTCAGGGTGTGGTGCACGACCCGTTGGCACGTGTCATCAATGGTGGCATCTCCGGCAATGCAGGCGTGTTCTCCACAGCCGAGGACATTGCAGTGCTTTGCGCCACGCTTCAAAACGGTGGCACGTGGAATGGGCATCGCCTGTTAAGCCCATTGGCTGTGAAGGCCATGCGCACGGTACACAAGAGGGCGGCCAAGTTCGGGCGCACGCCAGGATGGGATTGCTGTTCCGAATACGCGTCCAACAATGGTGACATGCTGAGCTCTGAGACCTATGGTCACACGGGCTTCACGGGCACGAGCATCGTCATAGACCCCGTCAACGACATTAGCGTCATCCTGCTCACCAACAGTGTTCATCCCGATGGCAAAGGCAACGTGATAGGTTTGCGCTCATGCGTTGCCAACGCAGTGGCGTCTTCGATAATAAAATAGTCACCAAAATTCAAGACAAGTCAATGAAATCGTTTGTATATCTTGTGGGCATGACCATTGGTTTGCTGTTTCATGCTTCGGCGTTCGCCCAAAGTGGTTCCGTGGGCAATTACTCATGGGACGCTGACCTGCACCATCGCTTGCTCGTGGATTTCAACAAGGATGAGAAAAGCGTGTTGGACTACATCCATCGCTATATCCCCAATGTCTCTGACGAGCAAATGAGGCAGTGGGAGGGTACAGGTGCCTTGGAGATGCGTGTCATCGACGGTGAGAAGAAGTATTTTCACAACGCCGCGCCCAATTTGTTTCGCATAGACAAGATTTGCCGCACTATCAAGTTGAAAAAAGACGGGCAAGCCATGGAAGGCTCGGAGACAGTCGACATGGAAAACGTCCCGAAGATTATAGCCAATGCTCAGCGTAGCACGAACCACATGGCTGAGCCAAAGAAAATCAAGGTCAGGTATACATTGACCGTCAACGCCGATGCCGTGCCAAATGGTGAAACCATCCGCTGCTGGCTTCCATTCCCAAGAACCGACATCGACAGACAGCAAAATGTCAGGTTGTTATCAACAAGCGAGAGCCAGTATCAGCGTTCACCCATGAGCTGTGCCCATTCGTCTGTCTATATGGAGAAGAAAGCCGTGGCAGGAAAGCCAACCGTGTTTTCAGAGGAGTTTGAGTATGTATCTTATGGCAGTTGGTTCAATCTTCTGTCGAAAAATGTCAAACCCTACGACACCAATTCAGCCTTGTACAAGAAGTACACGTCCGAGCGAGACCGCCACATTGTCTTCACTCCGAGGCTTAGGCAGTTGGCTGACGGCCTTTCACGTGGCGTGACAAATCCGGTGGCAAAGGCCCAGCGCATTTTCAATTGGATCAACGACAACTTCCCTTGGGCTTCGGCGCGAGAATATTCCACGATAGAAAACATTCCCGAATATGTGCTTGAAAACCATCATGGCGACTGTGGACAAGTGACGCTTCTCTTTCTCACGCTTTGTCGCATCTCTGGCATTCCTGCCCGTTTCGAGAGTGGGTTCATGATGCATCCTGGTGCTGAAAACCTGCACGACTGGGGTGAAATCTATTTTGAAGGAGTGGGGTGGGTGCCTGTTGACATGTCGTTTGGCATCCCTACTTACGCTAAAAACGACAACGAGAAATGGTTTTTCCTCGGTGGCATCGACTCGTGGAGAATGGTCGTAAACTCCGATTTC
>DAIOUH010000237.1:0-1828 GCA_036751585.1 Prevotella sp.
TCCATGAACATCTACTACGCTTACACGGCAGACGAGAACGCCGTGCTCGATGACCCGACGACCAACGCCACCGTCGTCTCATTCGACAACACGGGCGCGAGCATCGACGCGGACATGAGCCAAACCGTCAACATCGTGAACGTGGGGAGTGGCATCACCAACGCCACCAACTGCATAGACAACGACTTGGACAGCTACGCTACCTTCCCATTGGGCGTGAACGTGGCAAGCGCCAACATCCTTGGCATAAAGCTCGGACAGACCGCCACTAAGAACAAGCAGCTCGTCATCGTCATCGACAACGTCGCGGCTGGCTTGGGCGTGAACTTGGCTGATGTCATGCAGGTGAAGACTTATAAGTCGGGCGTGGTAGATGAGAAGGGTAATCCCAAAGCCATCGAGACATTCTCAGACTGGAGCGTGCTCGGCGCCAGCGTCATCACGCTTGGCGACAAGGGATATGTGTTCCTTAACCCGAAAGAAGACTACGACGCGCTGACCATCACCTCGGGCAAAGGCGTCGGTGCCTTAACCACCTTCAAGGTCTACGGCATCTTGCTCCGCAACGACGCCAATGCCGACGGCGTGCCCGATGACGACATAGCCGACGTGGGCTGCAAGGAGCAACAAGACATCGTGTTTGATGAGACGAAGAATCCTAACGACAAGACGAAAGCATACAAGGACAACATCACCATGTATTTCAAGCGCACGTTCGTGAGCCCCACGGCAGAAGGTGCTACTGGCGCATGGAACTCGCTCGTCTTGCCCGTGACCTTGACCAAGGCGCAATTCCACAAGGCTTTCGGCGACGACGCGAAGCTCGCCAAGGCCGACAAGCTGTATGAGACCACGACAGGCGGCGTGGCGCATCGCGTCATCGGCTTCAAGACGGTGGAGGCGGCCAACGACGACGATGACATGCTCCTCAGCGATGAGCCATACATCATCTGGTTGTCGAAAGACTTCGTGGACAAGCACAAGAACGAAACTTACAACACATGGGACGATGGCGAGATAAGCGGCGAGATATACGTCGTGGACAAGGCTGACGGCGGCGTGAGCTATACCAAGCAAAACGCCAGGTCAACGGATTTTGCTATCTCGTCCGCGCTGCAGAACGAATGGAAGCTCTATGACATGGACATGCACGGCAGCTATGACCCTCATACGGAGTTGCCTGTGGACGCATACATCTTCAACAATGGAGACCTCTACCACTTGACCTCCACCCACTGGATGAAAGGCTTCCGCTGCTGGCTCGAACCGACAAGGGAAGAAGAATCTGCCAGCAACGCCAAGCCGTTCAGCTTAGGAATAGACGATGGCATGACCACGCGAATAGAGGGTGTCACCACTGCCGCGAAAGCGAAAACCGGTAAGGCATACAACCTCAGCGGACAGGAGGTCGGCATCTTGAAAGGCTTGCAGCCAGGCATCTACATTATCGACGGCAAAAAGCTTGTCGTAAAGTAACAATCACGCTTCATGGATAAACATCAAGAATACTCTAAAGTTCAGAACAAAATGAAAAAGATGATATATGTGAAACCTCGCATAACCTGCATGCACTTGGACATTGAGGAGGGTTCGCTGCTCGCGGCGACAGTCGAAAGCGACAGCGACAAGAAATGGACTCCTGGCGATGGCACCAACATCGGCATCAAGGACGAGGGCAATGGAAACTTGGGGGGCGCTGGCTCTGAGGTCAGCGGCGCCAAGCGCTTAACCGGCTCTTGGGAAAATTGGGAATGACAAGATATATTGATTGACAAAACGAAAGCAGGGGAGAAGGCCGATGAGCCTTCCCCCCTGTTCACGTTATTGG
>DAIOUH010000238.1:0-1765 GCA_036751585.1 Prevotella sp.
GCTGCCCTATACAATGTTCGCGCGTACATTATTATATAGGATTATTATATAAGTAATTTCTCCTATCATAAAAACCTTCCACCCCTATTATAAAAAGATTTTTGCATGGGATGCGCTTTTTGGGGTGGCAAATCCTTATCGTGATAAAATGACCGTGATATTCGTGACTTTTTTGCTTTTCGCTTGAATGTCATCGGCATTTGGCTTGAATGCCGTTGCCTTTACGCTTGAATGTCATTGCCTTTTCGCTTGAATGTCACATTTTTTCGACCTGAAAAGCGCAGTTCTTCAGTGTTTTTTAATAATTTTGCATTAGCGTGTTGACTATATACATAATTAATGTTATTTGATAGTTAACATTCAGCTGTTGAAAATTAACATTATACTAATTATATGCAAGAAAAAGACAAAGAGAAAGACTTAGTCCAACTCCCCGACAACGCGTTTCGTGAGTTGGGAGCTGGCGAGGAGTACAAGCCCATCATGGCTCCTGAAAAGGTTTATCCAGAGGTTAACACATGGTCGGTAGCTTGGGGAATAGTCATGGCAATGCTTTTCTCTGCCGCCGCAGCCTATTTAGGATTGAAGGTGGGTCAGGTGTTTGAGGCTGCCATTCCAATCGCCATCATTGCCGTTGGTGTGAGCACTGCGGCAAAACGTAACAAGGCACTGGGCGAAAACGTTATTATTCAGAGTATCGGAGCTTGCTCGGGAGCTGTCGTGGCTGGAGCAATCTTCACGCTACCGGCAATCTACATTCTTCAAGCCAAATACCCAGAAATGACATCTTCTTTCATGAAGATGTTTTTCGCCTCTGCATTGGGTGGCGTTCTCGGCATCCTCTTCCTCATCCCTTTCCGTAAGTATTTCGTCAGCGATATGCATGGCAAGTATCCTTTCCCCGAGGCCACGGCTACAACGCAAGTACTCGTGTCTGGCGAGAAAGGAGGAGATCAGGCAAAGCCATTGTTATTCGCAGGCATAGTGGGCGGTCTTTACGACTTTATCGTCTCAACCTTTGGCTGGTGGAACGAGAACTTTACTTCGCGTGTTATCGGTCTCGGTCAAGAGCTTGCCGACAAGGCAAAATTGGTATTCAAGGTCAACACAGGTGCTGCCGTTCTCGGCCTTGGCTATATCGTCGGTCTGAAATATGCGCTTTATATCACCCTTGGCTCTCTTGCCGTTTGGTGGCTTATAGTTCCTGGCATGTCTATAGTCTTCCACGACCAAGTGCTCAATATGTGGGACCCATCTATCACGGCGACCGTGGGAGCAATGAGCCCAGAGGAGATTTTCAAGGCCTATGCGCGTTCCATTGGCATTGGCGGCATAGCTATGGCTGGTGTCATCGGAATCATAAAGAGCTGGGGCATAATTAAGGGCGCCGTAGGCTTGGCTTCAAAAGAATTGAAAGGGAAAAACAATGGTGTGGCTAACATAAAGCGTACTCAACGCGACATCCCTTTCAAGATTATCGCAATCGGCTCTATCGTCACATTGCTCATCACGTTTTTGTTCTTCTGGCTTGGTGTCATGCAGGGCAACATCCTGTTTGCCGTTGTTGGCATCCTGCTCGTCACTGTAATAGCATTTCTGTTTACTACCGTGGCTGCAAACGCGATAGCCATAGTTGGTAGCAATCCTGTATCAGGCATGACGCTCATGACCCTCATCCTTGCCTCTGTGGTCATGGTTGCTGTTGGCTTGAAAGGTCCCTCGGGTATGCTCGCCGCGCTGATTATGGGTGGCGTGGTCTGCACTG
>DAIOUH010000239.1:0-1737 GCA_036751585.1 Prevotella sp.
ATGGGAAAACTATCGCCACATTTTTACGAAGACCTTGTTGAGGCTGGTTGTGATGAGGCCGGTCGTGGTTGTTTGGCAGGCAGTGTTTATGCCGCCGCCGTCATTCTGCCGCCAGGCTACGACAATCCAGACCTTGACGACTCTAAGAAGTTGACAGAGAAGCGGCGTTATGCCCTTCGCGAGCAGATACAGCGCGATGCCGTGGCGTGGGCGGTAGGCATAGTGACACCCGAGGAGATAGACGAGATAAACATCCTCCACGCCTCTTTTCTCGCCATGCACAGGGCCATTGCCGCCCTGAGCGTAAGGCCTCAGGCTCTCATCATCGACGGCAACAGGTTCGACCCCAAGCCGCGATTGCCGCATGCGCAAGCATATTCTTCACTCTCCACTCTTCGTTCTTCACTCTCGCAGGATTCTTCACTCTTCGCTCTCAACTCTTCACTTCCCTACACTTGCATAGTCCATGGCGATGCCAAATATCAGGCCATTGCCGCGGCGTCGATATTGGCAAAGACTTATCGAGACGACTACATGAACCAGCTCGATGAGGAGTTTCCTGCTTACAAGTGGAAGAAGAACAAGGGCTATCCCACAAAGGAGCATCGTGCGGCGATAGCCCAATATGGCATAACGAAGTATCACCGCAAGAGCTACAATCTCTACGGAGACCGTCAGCTCGAACTGAAATTCGAGTGAGCATGGCAAAGGAAAACAATGATAGCGCCAAGTCATTCTTCCGTTGGCTTGACGTCATTCGCGCGATTTCCGGCGACAGGGTCCTTTCGGCGCAAGACATCGCCAAGATTCTTGGCACAAGCCTGCGCAACGCCTATTATGTCATAAAGGCGTTGTCGGCTTATGGCTTTTTCGTCAATCACGGCAAGTTGGGCTACAACCTTGACGCCACCTCACCGTTCTTCAAGGACATCAACGAGTCGGTCAACCTTAATGTGGACCAAGCCTTTTTCCTGTACAGGATGCTTATCGGCAAGGACATCGACAACCCCATGGCGGCAAAGATAATGTTGAAGTTCAAGCGCTTTTACCACTTCGACGGTATAGGGGGCAACGAGAAGAACTATGGGCCTTATACCAACTATTTGCTTCTTCAGAAAGCCATAAAAGAGCGCAAGTGCGTCATCTTGCACAACTACGCCTCGTCAAACAGCCTTACGGTGAGAGACAGATATGTTGAGCCATTCATGTTTCTTGGCGAGGACACCGATGTCAGGGCATACGAGAGCGAGTCGGGCATCAACAAGACGTTTAAGATTTCCAGGATTAGCATCGTGGAAATACTCGACAAGGAGTGGGAAAACGTCAGCAAGCACAAGAACGCTTTCACCGACATGTTCATGTACAGTGGCGAGGTGCGCCACCATATCCTCTTGCGTTTGGACGTGTCTTCTTACAACTGCATGCAAGAGGAATACCCTCATTCCATCTTCTCGCTTCGTCCCGATGATGACACCCATTGGCTTTTCGAGACCGACGTTGCCAATTATGAAGGCATTTCGCGCTTCATAATTGGCCTTTTTGATCATATTGAGGTGCTGGAGGACGAAGGCCTCAGGCACTTCATAAGGGAAAAGCTTAACATGATAAATGATTCTGACAATATATAAACTATCACGCCTCTTATTTCGCCCGAACTGTGTATTTTCACCCACTTCGGGCAAAATAAGGCTCGACTATTTTGCCCGAAACTGTATTTTTACCCTATATCACCACATA
>DAIOUH010000240.1:0-1701 GCA_036751585.1 Prevotella sp.
GTACCCTTTATGGGCGTGGTTATCTCGCGACCTGAGAGGTCATACTTCTTGCCGTCGGTCTGGCGAGGGGCGGTGATGCTCTCAATGCCTGTGGGCCCATTGGGTTTGTGTATCACGACCATGTCTTGCCACCATTGGAATTTTTCGATAGGGTTGTAAGCGGAACACTCAAGGACGTCAAGTGAGAAATAGCCGTCGCCAGTGCCGCCATAGCCCCAGTTCACGCCCACGTTGCCGCTTTTGTCGTAACCGTCAAGCACAAAGCTGTGAAACGTGCGTTGGGATGAACTTCCGGAATAGAGTATGGGGTGCCCGTCGCTCAGTTCTTTGTAGACAAGTCCGTACCAAGTGTTGTCGTCATAGTTAACCTTGTTGTTATCATGGTCTACTCGGTAGCCATAATATTTGGTTTCATATCCGAAGTATTGGTACAGTCCGTCGGCGGCATCTGATAGCCAAGCTCCACTGCCGTTGTCTTGGCCGCTACCGTAATTCATCTTGGCTGCCACTCCGCAATGATACATTAGTGTGGCTACGGCTAACTTTTGAGCTGGAGTGTAGGAATTGCTGTACGTGGTCAGCATGTTGTCGTAATCGTAACCACGACCAGCGGCGAAATCTACAGTGTATTGCTTGTTGTTGTAGTAAATTGTATTGCTTCCTTTGCCTTTGACCGGATACTTGTAGTAGTACATTATTTGTGCCATTGCCGTGGCCACGCATCCCGTCCAGCAATGCTGGCCCGTGCCGTCTGTTGGGCACTTGTCCCAATAGGGATCGTTTTGGTTCCATTTCGTCTCGATGAGATGGTCTACCTTGTCCTTGCATCCTGCTGGAATGCCAGCGGCGTAGGTCTTTATGGCGTAGGACTCCTTGCTCGACAACGCGGCATCGGCGAGGGTGAGGTACCATGCCAATGCAGGGTTGGTGGAGGAGAACCGAGACGTTTGCGAATAGCCTATCACTGGGTTGTTGGCATCATCGTTGGCTATGATGGCGAATCCGCCTTGGTCGTATGCCATGACGGTATAGTTGGCGGTTGCCGCCACCTCTTTCAATTCGTCCTTGGACCATTCGCGGTCCTTGCTTGCTACCTTTGCTCGTTGGCTGTCTTGGGAAGGCAGGATGAGCTTTTGAGCTATGCTCTGAATCTCTTGTCGTGTGCGCTGCTTGGCAGACGCTGGCACGATGGCCAACGTCAGCAGGAGCAGCAATGTGTAATGCTTTATCATAGTTTTGTTTTTTTTATGGGCTTTGCTTAGGCATAATAGGTTTATTATGCTCAATATGCCTATTATGCCTATCAAGGTCTATTTCTGTGTCATCTCGCAGCGTGCGTCACTCTCAATGTAATTAGTGCCGTTATACCATGCCGTGAAGTTTTGGAACGTGATGGTGAGGTCGTTTGTGAACGTGGCGACCACAGGTGTCGTGGCTGAGGAGATGTCGGCGAAGGTGTAGTAAGTGCCCCAAGTCGTTGGCTGGATGGTTATGGTCTGCTCTTTGAGGTCAACCGTGCCGATGAGGTCTTCGCCCCATCCGTAGAAGTTGCTTATCTTCACCGTGTTGTCATCTATCTTGGTGATGGTTACCTTGTCGGTATGGCTCACTTCTTGCAGCGACCAGTCGCTTGAGAAGTAGTCGTAGGCCGAGGTCTTGGCAGCGTAAGTGCCGCAGAGCTTGTCGATGGTCACATCGGTG
>DAIOUH010000241.1:0-1667 GCA_036751585.1 Prevotella sp.
GCGTCAGCCACATCCGCTTGCCGCCCATGATGAAGCCGTTGACCTCATCCGAGTTATTGTAGCCGTTAATCTCCGCCACCGTGTCGTTCTTCGCGCCTTGCAGGTAGCGTGCCTTCATCGCTTCTGAATCCCTTGCCATTTCTTTCTTATCTATTTAGTCTATTTAGTCTATCAGTGTCTATCCAGTCTATCCAGTGTCTATCGCTGTCTACCCCCTCGCCTCTCATGCCCATCATGCACAATGAGCCTATCGAGGGAAGAATATCAATACTCATCATACTTCCCGTTCCACATGAACCTGCTCGCGGGGATGCTGGCGTTAATCATCTCCATGTACGCCTTTACCCATCTCGTCCGCTTGCCGTTCTCATAGTAGTAGAACTCCTGATAGAACACCTGCTTCGTGCTGTCCGCCATCTCAATCCTCGATGGCAACTGACCATCATTAGGCTCTACGTACCAGCCGTTAGGCAGGAGGTTGCCGTTGGCTCCGTTGTTCGCGGTCGGCCAGTTGGTGCCACCGTATTCCGTCTTGAACGTGCAGCCGTCATATGCGTCGCTATTCTTGCTCTCGGGTGTCGTCGGCGTCTGTTTGTGGTAAACATAGTATTTTGTCGCCGTGCTTTTTGTCGCGTAGCACCATGTCAATCTTGTGAACTTGCCTCCGCTCTCCCCTACCTTGTCGCTCACGTTGAGCAGGTACACCGTGCTGCTGTACGCTTTCACCGTGTCGTTGATGAAGCTCTGCAAGCCGCTCGGCCCGAAGTCGTATTTCACCTTGCCGTCAGCTCCGTAGAACTGGAAGTGTGGCACGCCAGCCTCGTCATAGAACACCGCTATGCCAGGTGTCACCCCGTCCTTCTGATACCACGTTGTCGTGCTTCCGCTTATCACCGTGTGGCCGCTGCCAGTGTCGGTCGTCACCACCTTTGGCACGCGCAAGCCGTCACCGTCTATCCTCGCCAGCTCCTTGCCGTCGTTGTCCCTGAACGTTGTGTTGCTTGCCGTCAGCGTTATTTTCTTCGAGTCTATGTCTATCCCCGTGGCGTACAACGCCTCCTTGTCAACCATGTCGCTCCGCTTCTCCGTCCACTCCGTCATTGTAGCACCAACCTCCAACTTGGGCTTGGTCACGTACATCTTTGTCGTCAATGCGTTGCCGCTATCATCGGTAATAGAAAAGTATCTTATCAACGCATACGCTGGCAAAGAATAAGCGGCAGACGAATTAATGTGCCAGTGTATCCAATAGCGTTTCCATTGAGTAGACACATAGATAGGACCATAACCATCACCGCTATTATTGTTGTTCCATCCAGTAGATGATTCTGTAACCATGTTACACTTACCATCGTTGAATAAATGTATGTTTAGCAATGCCGTATGCTTAGTGTTGTCGTCACACTTCGCCCAGAATGACATCACATAATCTTGACCTCTGTCTATCTTCAATTTATTACCATCAATATGCCATTCCAACATATCGCTATAACCAGATGATATACTTTTTGCTATCATCTTGGCATCATCAAGTCCGTTTGCTGTCACGTCACCATCCACTCTGACCAGCGTGTTGTCCTTCGTCAATGAAGCAGCGTTTGGCAGCAAGTTCCCTCCCACATAGTCATAATCCTTATCGCTCAGCGTCCATCCGTTGTACTCATCAC
>DAIOUH010000242.1:0-1638 GCA_036751585.1 Prevotella sp.
GGTCGAGGTCGAGCACGTCGTGGATGAGCACCGAGTTGGTCTCAGGCACGCCCGTAATGTTGGGCTCGTTGAGTGAGTGGTAGTCGTAGTTGCCCTCGTCTTGCGAACAGCCTGTGAAGACCGTAGCCAGCACAAGGGCCGCTGCCCATAATATGTTGTTTCTCATTGTCGTAATCATGTTTATGTGTGTGCCCCGTTAGTTGTCGGCAAACAAGAGCGGATTGCCTTGCGCGTCGAAGGCGTCCTTGTCGTAAGCCAAGCCTTGATTCTTGAGGTTCTCCTGCTGACGCACGTAGGTCTGCATCTCCGAGCTGACATACGACTGCATGGCGAGCGTCATTTTAGAGGCATCGTTGAAGTCGGCGGGATCGAGGTCGAGCACCTTGCACGCCAACTCAAACTTCTGCTGTGTGAAGGCACCGAGGAGGTCTTTCTCCCACGCCTTCGGTGCCGTGGTGAACTGGTCGGAGAACACGATGCCATACGTCAATGTCGTCACCACGTCGCCATTGGAGGTTGTCTCTTGCGTCACAGGCAAGGTGAAGTTGGCGTTGGGCTGGAGCGTGAACTTGATGTGCTTTTTTCGCGTCTTGAGCGCGGCGGTGCGCTTCAAGGTCACCATATACTGGCAGGTCGTCGCTCCCGCGGGCATCTCCGCCTTGGCTGGCAACACGTAGTCGATGCCCTCCCGCGCGTCGTCGGAGCTGACGGCGAGGGCTATCTCGCGAGGCTGGTCTGACGGGCGACCCACCAACTGTATCTGCACGGGCACCTGCATCTCGTCGCCTTTCTGGTAGACGAAGGTCACGTCGGTGGAATCTTGCAAGACGTTGGTGTTGGTGCGGTTGTTGAAATACACGCCGTCGATGTCCTGAAACAGGTCGGGAGTCTGCTCGCCGCATGAGCCGAGACCCACGACGGCCATCATGCCCATGAGGGCGGCGCTTATCATGTGTTTTATGTTGTTCATTTGCGTTTCTTCATTATGCATGGTTATCTGTTCTCCGTCTCCGAGTCGGGCAAAGGCACCACGAACACGAGGTCGCTCGCCTTGACGTTCTTGCCGCTGGAGGCCGAGGAGATGATGTCGCTATTGAGCCGCTTGTAGAGATAGAAGAGCTGACCCTCGCCATACAACTCGCGAATGTACTCATACTTCAGCAAGGCTGGGGTCAACGTCTGGAGGTTGGCCACGCCACGGTTGCGGCGCAAGGCGTTGACATACTGCACGCCCTTCGACAGGTCGTTGCCCTGGCTCTCGGCGGCTATCAAGAACATCTCGCCCAGGCGGAGCATCGGAATCATGGTGTTTTGTATGCTGCCTGTCGCCGCCATGTCCTTGTACTTGTAGAAATAGCGGTTGCTGCCCGTCGCCACCCAGTCGGCACGATAGCGATAATCGTCTTGGTAGCCACCGGTCTGCGCCGCGCCACCGTAGATCAACTTGTCCATCAGGCTATTGTCCATGCGAAACACGTAGTTGGGCAGACGCGAGGGGTCGTAATAGTTCTTGAAGAGGTTGCCACGGCTGGTGTTGGTCAAACCGAAGAGCACCTCCGAGGAGAATATGCGGTCGGGGTCGGCAGGCGAGCCCACCACCTCTATCATCTCCACGGTGAGCGTCTTGCCATAGAGGGC
>DAIOUH010000243.1:0-1588 GCA_036751585.1 Prevotella sp.
TAATAGACCAACTGATAAAGATTCATGTCAAGACAACTATGGCCTTAGGTGAGTCTATAAGGGTCACCGACTGGTTTTATATCACATTTATCGAGAACAACGGAATGGCTTGGGGCATGACATTTGTCAACAAGCTCTTCCTTAGCGTGCTACGTGTCGTGGCGGTTTGCGCCATCGGCTGGTTCATTTGGCAAGTGGTGCGACAGAAGGGCAGGACAATTTTCGTGGTCTGTCTTTCCATGGTACTGGCAGGCGCGGCAGGCAACATTCTCGACTCGATGTTTTATGGGCTTTGCTTCACGGCATCCACTCCCTACAGCGTCGCATACACCGTGCCATTTGGCTCAGGCTATGCCAACTTCCTCATGGGACGCGTCGTGGACATGTTTTATTTCCCCATCATCCATAGCACTTGGCCAACCTGGATGCCTTTGGTGGGTGGTGAGAGTTTCACCTTCTTCTCGCCTGTGTTCAACTTTGCCGACGCCTCCATCACGACTGGTGTCATATGCTTGCTGCTGTTCTGCTCAAAGGACCTCTCTACCATTGGAAAGACCATTGATAACGCTCGTGGGAAACACCTCACAAAGGAAGACAGGGAAAAGACTAATGCCGTGAAAGACACGGAGAAAAAATAAGCCATGAGAAAGACATTGTTTTTCTTTATTGCCATGATGGTTGTCGGAGCCTTAACCATGAGCTGCGACAACCGTCCGTCTGTCATCTCCTCTGGTGAAATGGAGAAGATACTCTACGACTATCACCTTGCTGATGCCATGGCACAACAAGCCGATGGCGGATACGAGAAAAACGCCTTTGAGTATCGTGCGGCGGTGCTCAAGAAATACGATGTCTCACAAGGAGAGTTCGACTCGTCAATGGTATATTACATGCGCCACACCGATGAATTGCACACAATATATCAGCACATTTCCGACCGCATGCAGGAGGAAGCAAACAAGTTGGGCGCAAGTTCATCGAGCGGCATAACAGCGGCTGGCGACTCAGCCGACGTATGGAATGGAGAGAGGTCGTTGACGCTCATACCCAATGAGCCTTACAACCTCTATTCTTTCAACCTCACCCCTGACACCACATTCCACAAGGGCGACAAGTTGCTTCTCAACTTCAAGTCAGACTTCATCTTCCAAGACGGGATGCGAGATGGCGTTGTCATGCTTTCGGTAGTCTTGGGCAACGACAGTGTGACGTCGAACGTATCGCACATTTCTTCATCCACGCCAATGTCACTTATGATTTCTGACAATGACAGCCTTGGGATAAAGAAGATACGCGGATTCTTCATGTTATCGAAAAGCATGGATGCCAACAGCTCTTCCACCACGCTCAAGCTGATGAGCATCCACGACATTCAGCTCATCAGGATTCATCCTTCTAAACCTACCAATGGCAACGCGCCAATGCCCCCTTCTGATGGCAGGATTCCTGTGAACGCCGATGTACCCGACTCGGAAAGGATGAGACCACAAGTGACACGATGAAAGAAGCTAATAAAACTAATAGACAAGAACTAACAGGAAAAATGAGAAAACAAATACTTAAAGTTCTCTTTGCGACTGCTCTCTTC
>DAIOUH010000244.1:0-1558 GCA_036751585.1 Prevotella sp.
TAAGGAAACATCGCAACGAGGAAACACCATATAGACACATGAAATACCCCATAGGCATACAGAACTTCGAGAGCCTTCGCAACGACGGTTATGTCTACGTTGACAAGACCGCATTGATTTATCGTTTAGTTAACGAGGGACGTTATTACTTTCTGAGCCGTCCGAGACGGTTCGGCAAGAGCTTGCTCATCTCAACCCTGGAGGCTTATCTCTCTGGTAAGAAAGAGCTGTTCAAGGGTCTCGCGATAGAGCGACTTGAGAAGGATTGGACGGAATACTTGATATTCCATCTTGACCTGAACGTTGGGGAATACAGGTCTGAGGAGTCGCTCTACGAAAAACTGGACGCCTTTCTCACTCCCTTGGAGGAGCAATATGGCACGTTGCCGTCGCTTCACGAGGCTGGGCAGCGTTTCGAGTACGTCATTCGCCAAGCTTACAAGAAGACGGGCAAGCGCATCGTCATCCTGGTGGACGAGTATGACAAGCCCTTGTTGGCGACTATCGCCCATCCCGAGTTGCAGGACAGCTTCCGAACAACGCTCAAGGCCTTCTACGGCGTGTTGAAGTCAATGGATGGCTACATCAAGTTCGCCTTGCTCACTGGCGTGACGAAGTTTGGCAAGGTGAGTGTCTTTTCCGACTTGAACAATCTCATCGACCTGTCGATGAACCGACGTTACCAATCTATCTGTGGCATCACTAAGGATGAAATCATTAAATATTTCAGTGAATCGGTGCACGAGCTTGCCGATGGATATGGCATAGGTTATGATGATGCCTTAGCCAGGCTAAAGGAAGATTACGATGGTTATCACTTCGTCAACAATGGGGTGGACGTTTACAATCCTTTCAGCCTCCTCAACACGTTCTCCAATTGTGAATTTGGCCGCTATTGGTTTGAGACAGGCACGCCATCTTATCTCGTGGAGGTGATGAAGCAAGACAACTACCCCTTGCCAGACCTCACACAGGAACAGGTGACTGGTGACTTCCTCAATAGCATCGACTCCATGTCGACCAATCCGATACCGCTTATCTACCAAAGCGGCTACCTAACGATAAAGTCTTATGATCCGGAATTTGGCTTCTACACTTTGGGATTCCCCAACAAGGAGGTGGAGGAGGGATTTGCGGATTATCTGCTTCCATTCTATACAAACGTTAAGCAGGGCGACACCGCCTTTTTCATAGGCAATTTCATTCGTGACCTTCGTCAGGGCAGTGTGGATGACTTTATGCGTCGCATGGAGACCATGCTTGCCGACACCGACTACAAGGTGGTTGGTGATAGCGAGTTGTATTTTCAGAATGCCTTTTATCTTGTCTCGCGCATGCTTGGCTTCTATACTGAGGTGGAGCGCGAAACAAGCAATGGCCGCATGGACATGACGGTGAAGACCAAAGACTATGTGTATATCTTCGAGTTCAAGCTCAACGGCAGCGCGGACGACGCGTTGCGGCAGATAGACGAGAAAGGCTATGCCAAGCCATTCGCGCTTGACAGTCGCAAGCTGATAAAGGTTGGCGTGAACTTCTCGCTGGAGAAGAGGTGCAT
>DAIOUH010000245.1:0-1511 GCA_036751585.1 Prevotella sp.
ACGAGAAGTTTTTCAAACCTCTCAAAGACGTGGTCAACAACTTGAAGATTCGTGGCTCTTACGGTATCGTGGGCAACGATGCCCTGTCGGCGCGTTTCCCTTATGTCACCACGGTCAACATGTCTACCAGTGGCAGTTGGTGGACTGGCGACAACTATTCCAATCCCAACGTGCCGTCCATCTCCAACTATGGCAACTATGACGCCACTTGGGAGAAAGCCTACAAGACAAACATTGGCTTGGACTTGGGGCTTTTCAACCATTTCGATATGACAGTTGACTTCTTCCATGAAAAGCGCGACGGAATATTCATGCAACGCAAGAGCATACTCTCAGCCGCCGGATTCGGAGGCAAACTCCCATGGGCTAACATAGGAGCCGTGAAGAACCAAGGCGTTGACATGAGTGCCAACTATACGCAGGTGTTCAACAAGGATTTCACCGTGCGTTTCAATGGTAGCTTTACCTATGCCCACAACGAGATTACCGATTGCGATGAGCCGTCAAACGTTGACCCATACTATTCGCGCATAGGCCACCCCATAAACAGCATCCGTGGGCTCGTGGCAGAAGGGTTGTTCACTTCGCAAGAGGAAGTGGAAAACAGTCCCAAGCAAGAACTCGGCTCGGCTTACTCTGTCGGCGACATCAAGTACAAAGACCTTAATGGCGACAACAAGATAGACCTCAACGATGTCACCACCATTGGCAACCCAACGATACCTGAGATTATTTATGGTTTCGGTGTCAACGTCACATACAAGAAATGGGATTTCGCTTGCTTCTTCCAAGGAGCGGCCAAGGTGAGCCTGTTGATGAAGAACATCCAGCCTTTCGTTGACGCCACTTCCGACGGTTATGGCATCGCGCAGTATATCGTGGACGACCACTGGTCGGAGAGCAACAACCGTGCCGACGCCGCTTATCCACGCCTTTCATCCACTTATCTCAACAATGATAGCCAGGCGAGCACCTATTATCTCCGCGACGCGAGCTACCTCAGGCTCAAGACAGCAGAGGTGGGCTACACGTTCAACAAGTGGCTCAGGGCGTATGTCTCCGGCACGAACCTGCTCACATTCTCGCCTTTCAAGCATTGGGATCCTGAGATGGGAAGCGGCAATGGATTGAGCTACCCGTTGCAACGAACCTTCAAGATAGGCGTGCAATTTCATTATTAAATGACCGATTACAATATAAAATAGCAAGAGATATGACAATTAAGTATATAAGGACAGGTATCTTCATGCTTGCCGTGTCGCTTCTGACGGCTTGCGACTTTCTCGACGTGGTGCCAGAGAGCAACCCCACGCCAGACGACATCTACAAGACCCAGGTGCAAGCAGAGAAAATGGTGCTCTCGCTGTATAAGGAGATCCCCGACTATGTGCATCCACAAAACTTCCCCGACTTCACTGGTGGCGGCGATTTGGCCATGGGGCATAGGGGCACTTCCCGATGGTTCCACTACAAGAGCTTGCTCAACGGGCAGGAATCGCCCTCAAGCACGT
>DAIOUH010000246.1:0-1488 GCA_036751585.1 Prevotella sp.
TCTCCTCGTTGGTCTTCAACTGCTCGGCAGAGAAACCACCCGTGTTAGCGCATGCCGCATAAACATCCCAGCCGTCCTGGGTCAACTTCATTACCGTGTATGATGTATCGAGACCGCCGCTAAAAGCGACTACTACTTTCTTCTTGTTTGCCATAACCTATATTGTTTTGTTCTTGTTGTTCTGTTATTTTCAATTGGCCACTCCGTCAATCTTTTTTATTCTCGCCACCACGTCATCGGGCAGGCGCACAGGCAGGTGCTCAGCGGGGTCGAAGAGCATGGCCGTGCAGATGCAATACTGGCGGTTGGTGCGGTGCAGGATGTCGGAGTTGATGCACCCCTCGCAGCCACGCCAAAACGACTCGTCGTCGGTGAGGTCCTTGAACGTCACGGGCAGATAGCCGAGCTGGGTGTTCATCTTCATCACCGCCGAGCCACTCGTCAGCGAGAATATCTTGGCATGCGGCCAGCGCGTGCGCGCCAAGGTGAAGGTGAGGTTCTTTATTCGCTTGGCAAGTCCCAAGCCACGATAGTCGGGATGGACTATCAGTCCTGAGGTGGTGACATAATGCTTGTTCCCCCAAGTCTCGATATAACTGAAACCGGCGAACTTGTCACCGTCGAGGGCGATTACCGCCTTTGCCTCGCGCATCTTCGTCGCCACGTAGTCGGGCGAGCGTTTCGCTATGCCCGTCCCACGCACCTTGGCGGCATCGGCAATGGTCTTAAGAATGGTGTCAACATATTTAATATGACTCTCGTCGGCAACCAACACTTTTACGTCTTTCATTTTCTTTTTGTTTCTTCTTTCTCTTTTTCCTTTGGATATTCCCGACAAATCAGAGTATCATGTTCTCGCGCAAGGCATCTATAATGGCATTGTGGTCGGAGCCTTCGCGTATGACAATGAAAATGGTATCGTCGCCGGCTATCGTACCCATAATCTCCGGAATGTCACTGTTGTCAATGTTGTAGGCTATGCTGCTGGCATATCCCGGACGTGTATGTATCACCCCGATGTTGCCAGAGAAGTTGATGCTTTGAAAACCCGGCACGGCCATCATCTCGGTCGCCCTAAGCGGCGTGTGCACGCGCTTATACATGGTCTCGTTGGGGAGAACGTAGACATAATGGCCGTTCATGCTTGCGGCTTTAGCTACTTTAAGCTGCTTCAAGTCGCGACTCAGCGTTGCCTGTGTCACGACAAATCCCTCTTTCTTGAGTTCGTTGAGCAACTCTTCTTGGCTTCCTATCTCGTTGCTCGAAAGAAGCATCTTTATGGTGTCCAAGCGTTGACCTTTTACTTTCATTTGTATATTTATCCTTTATCCAGTGCAAAATTAGCATGAATAATTGAATATTGCAAGCATTTATGCAGTTATTTAGCTTTTTCCAATGAAATAAAATACATAAAGCATATTGTTACAGTATATATGCAATAATAAAAGCGCGACATCTACCAACCGCATTGGTAAATGTCGCGCTAAA
>DAIOUH010000247.1:0-1425 GCA_036751585.1 Prevotella sp.
TGGTGATGAAGTCCACGCCAGCCTTGATAAACTGGTTGATGGTGTTGAGGTCGTTTACCGTCCACACGTTGACCACCAGTCCGAGGTCGTGGCATTCCTTGATCCACTCGGGGTGCATGGCCAGCACCTTCTGCTCGTAGTCGATACCGGCGAGGCCCTTTGCCTTCACGGTCTTGGGATCCCAGTCGCCATTGAGATACTGGATGTGAGCGTCGGGCAGGAGCTGGTGGAGCAACTCGCAAGCCTTGCCGCTGAACGAGATCCATACCACCCTGTCGAGCAAGCCCTTCGACTTGACCAAGTCCACGGTCTGGCGCACGAGGCTATCTTCGTGGCTTTGCACTTTCTGCTTCTTGATTTCAAGCACGAGCTTGCAGCTCAACTGCTTGCCGGCGTCAAGATATTGCTCCAGCGTCGGGATCTTCTCGCCATTCTGCAGCCTTTCTTTTTTCAGGGCCTTGAAGTCGGATGTCTGTATGTCTATCTTGCCGACGTTGGGGTCGTGGTGTACCACGATCACGTTGTCTTTTGTGAGGTGTACGTCAAACTCTGAACCGTAGCAGCCAATCTTGTCGGCGAGCTTCAGAGACGTGATAGAGTTTTGCGCGCTTCCGGCGCAGTCCCAGTAGCCGCGATGGGCCACGATCTTGGTCTGAGCCGTTGCTGCCAGTGTCATGAGGCAAGCGGCTGCCATAACAATCAGTTTTTTCATTGTGCTTTAATGTTATTATTTGAGTCTTGTCACTTCAACGTTCTTCAAGAACACGCGGTTCTTGTCACCTTTCTTATGCCCCCAAGCGTCACCGCCGATGAATATGATTTTCGTTTCCGCTGTGGCTCCCGTTATGGTGAACGTGTGGTATGAGTCAGGCTGTGCCCATGGGTCATAGTCCTCGCCGTGCTCGTTCTTTTGAGAGTTGGGGTAGACGGTGTTGACGAAGCGCACGCACCGATAGGTTGTGCCATTGATGCTGATAGTAGCGACCTCATCACCGTTGACCTCTCCAGGGCCTATCACGCCAACCTTTACGACAGAGGCGTCTTTGGTGCCACCTGCCGAGACGTAACCCATCGATTGGAATGAGACTTTCACGTTAGTGGGCTTCTTGAGCTTGGTAAGCACTGGTGAAACAATGTCGCCTTTGTCGTCAGTTCTGCCAAGTTTTATGTAGCCACGTCCGCCATAAGCTATGCCACCGATGGATTGCCATCCCATGGCTTTCTCGGCATCGCTCCACTTGGTAATGCTGACCTCAGGAGTATTGTAGGTCGGCTTCTCTTCGCCTTCCTGCAACCAGCTGAAGTTGTCGGTGTAGACCAGCGACTCGTCTTTTTGCGTGATAAGGGCCGTGGCGTTGACATCGGCGTGTTCGCCTTCGCCCACGAGAGTGAGGCTCACGGTGCGCTCGTCTTCCTCGTTCTTGT
>DAIOUH010000248.1:0-1421 GCA_036751585.1 Prevotella sp.
GAAGTCTTCCATACCTCAGGCATGTGGAAGTTGGGGTCTACGGAAGAAATGGCTGAAGGCACCGTGCCCTGCTCAGGAGTGATGGTGGTGGGATAGCCCATGCTTGCCAGCTTGTTGAGCAGTGCCTGACGGCTTGCCTGACCGTTCTCGTTAACGAGACCGCCGTTGAACTGCGTCATGTCAATATGATAGTTGCCCTTGGCATCAACAGTATAAGGACTCTTCTTATCCCTGTAACCCTCGTAACCTTTCTGCCACACGACACTCTTCTCGTGGGTCTTGGGGTCTTCAACAGTCTTGGCGATAGTCGTAGAAGAATTTAACACGGCCTGATACTGAACCATGCCGGAGTTTGTTGGCATATTGGTGAAGAACACGAGAGGCAGACGGCCTGAGAAGAGACCCGTGCCGCCACGCACCTTCAGGCTCTGGTCGCCCATCACGTCCCATGTGAAACCTACGCGGGGTGAGAAAATCACCTTGGATGAAGGCCACTTGCCGGTGTCGATGTGACGGCCGTTGTAGTCGATGTCATAAATGGCGTTGTTGGTCATCAAGTCGCCATTGTCGAAGAAGAGGTCATCGAGACGCAAGCCATAGGTCAGCTTAAAGTTGCGCGTGGCCTGCCACTCGTCTTGCAGATAGATGCCCACCTTGCTGTATTGCACGCGAGCCGTCGGGTGCTCCTCGCCATTGTAACCATAGGTAAGGGCCACGATTTCCGGCGTGCCGCCATTGAGAAAGTCGTCGAGAGTGTTGTAGCGGTAATAGCCCGTGCCATTGCGCATGTAAGAGTTGTCTGCCATCTGGTGCTCGAAGCTCACGCCGCCGAGCAGCTTGTGCGCGCCGAGATACCATGTCACGTCGTCCTTGGCGTTCCACACGTTGTTGTGCACGGCGTTGTTGTATGTGAAGAGCTCTTCACCGAGAGAGATATAGTTGGTGCCGTTGCCATCGAGGATGTCGATGAACGGGAACTCAGAAGAGTTGGTGCCGCGAATGTCGTCGAGCTTTGAGTAAGTGACGAGGAGCTGGTTGCTCAGGTCGTTTGTGAAACGGCTGTTGAGGTCAAACGAGAAAGAGTTGACGTTGTTGTCCATGGAGTACATGGAGTTGGCATAAGTCATGGCCATCTCCGACGTACGGCCATAGGCAGAGCGCGTGCCGCCGTCCATTGACGAAGCGTTAGGAGCCAACCAGTTCTTGTTCTTGGTATAGTTGTAACGCAAAGAGAGGTGATGCTGGTTTGTGATGTTCCAGTCCAAACGGGCAAGGAGCTTGTAGTTGTTCTTGTCGGCAGGGAAGCTCGTCCAAGAACCCGTGTTGTATCCATACTTGTCTCTCACGAAGTTGGAGACCTTCTCAAGGTCGGCGAGTGTGGTGCGTGAGAGATAGTTGTTGGCATCGGCCACGCCGTCCTC
>DAIOUH010000249.1:0-1401 GCA_036751585.1 Prevotella sp.
CCACCTGCCTTCACTATGGTCAGGAGGCTTTCGAGGGCATGAAGGCTTATCGTTGCCCTGACGGCAAGGTACGCGTCTTCCGCGTGAAAGACAACGCCGAGCGTCTTCAGTCAACGTGCGAGGGCATAGTCATGCCGAAAGTGCCCACCGAGATGTTCGAGGAGATGGTAAAGAAAGTGGTGCGCCTCAATCAAGACTACATACCGACCTATGAGAGTGGTGCCACACTCTACATTCGTCCGCTGCTTATCGGTATTAGCCCGCAGGTGGGCGTTCACCCAGCCAAAGACTACCTTTTCATGATTTTCACCACGCCGGTAGGCCCTTACTTCAAAGGCGGCTTCGCTTGCAACAAATACGCCATCGTGCGCGATTTCGACCGCGCCGCACCGCTTGGCACCGGCTGCTACAAGGTGGGTGGCAACTATGCCGCCTCGCTTCGCGCCCACATGCTCGCCGCCAGCAAGGGATATGGCTCTGAGTTCTACCTCGATGCCAAGGAAAAGAAATATGTTGACGAATGCGGCGCAGCCAACTTCTTCGGCATCAAGAACAACACATACGTTACTCCTAAGAGTACATCCATACTTCCCTCCATCACCAACAAGAGCCTCATGCAGATTGCCGAGGACCTTGGACTGAAGGTTGAGCGCCGCCCCGTGCCAGAGGAGGAGCTGCCAACGTTTGAGGAGGCTGGAGCGTGCGGCACGGCAGCTGTCATCTCACCTATCTCTGAGCTCGACGACCTCGCCACGGGAAAGAAATACGTGTTTGGCGACAAGCCAGGCCCATGGTCCACAAAGCTCTACGAGACTCTGCGCGGCATACAGTATGGCACCGTGGAGGACAAGCATGGCTGGACGACAGTGGTAATTGAGTAATCAAAGCGAATCATACACATAAAGCACGTTTTGAGCCTTTAGGGTTCAAATCGTGCTTTTCCTTTATTCATATTAAACTACAACTTTAATATATCAAAACCATGATTAAAAAACAAATATTGGTATTATTTGCCTTGTGCTTCTCTTTATGCGCGATGGCACAAACGGGACCACAAGTTACTTTCCGAGACGGAACCGTTGAGGGCATCGACTCCTCAGGCGTGAAGATTTTCCGTGGCATTCCTTTCGCCCAGCCTCCTGTGGGCAATCTGCGCTGGAAAGCTCCTCAACCCGTGAAGGCTTGGACAGGAGTGCGCTCGGCAAAGGCATTCGGTCCAGACCCAGAACAAAACAATGTATTCGGCGACATGGTTTTCGAGGGCAAGTGCAAGAGCGAGGACTGCTTGTATCTCAACGTGTGGACCCCTGCCAAGAAGATGAACGAGAAGCTACCCGTGCTGATTTATTTCAACGGTGGTGGTCTCGTGGCGGGCAGTGGCTCGGAGCCTCGTTATCAGGG